>CABUVH010000037.1 GCA_902494935.1 uncultured Collinsella sp. | reverse complement strand
TCGGGGCCACCGTGGCCCTCGGCCTCCACGGCGTCGCGATACAGCTCTTGGCGCAGCCACGATGTGAGCGCACCCGCCGTATTGGTCCCCGCGCAGATCCCGTAAGTTCCGGGAATGATAAACGTCCCTGGCCACAGGCGGGCATCATCGACCATATGATCAGCTAGATAGATGAAATACGCCGTACTCCCCAACTGAACCATCATATCGCCGGGACGAAATACACCCGTCGAAATGGCCTCGGCACCAGAGTCGCCCGTTCCCACTAAGACAGGTGTCCCTGCCGCGAGCCCCGTCGCCTCAGCCGCACGCTGAGTAATCACCCCGGCAATATCGGTAGCCGACATTACCTCCGCCATCTGGTCAGGCCGGCAGAAACGAGCACATTCCCGAGCATCAACCTTCCAAGTGAAGCGGTCGTATAGGGGAAGAAAATCCTCCGCCAAATAACGGTCCACCGTAAAACGCCCCGTCAACTTCGCGCACAGAAACGATGACGCCGTCAGGAACTTCGCGGCACGTTCGTGCACCTCGGGCATATTCTCCTTAAACCACAAGATCTTGGGAGCAATATCTGACGAACAGGGATCATGCCCGAAAAGCTCGCGTGCGCGATCTGACCCATATTCGGAAAGAAGCTCGTCGATCTGCGGCTTCGAACGTGCATCGACTCCGTACAAAATCGCGGGCGCTAGCGCGTTGCACTCGGTGTCGACCGGTACGCAGTCGCAACCCAATGCGGAAAGGCCCACGCATCCGATCTGTGCCGCGTTAACCCCCGATCGCACCACCAGCTCGCGCGACAAGCGGCAAAAATCGCCCCACCAAACTGCCTCCGCATCATGCTGGTACCATCCATCACGCGGGTTCTCCGTCTCGTGTCCACAAGAGGCCTGGCAAATGATGTTGCATCGATCATCGATTAAAACGCCTTTAGAGGCGCTTGTCCCAATATCAATACCCAGATAGAGCGCCATAGGTGCCTACTCCCCTCGCGCCGTACGAGCGGCAGCCATAAAACGAGCTACCCGCTCAACATCAACCGGGGCATCCAGCTTTCCGTCGCGCTTTAAGCAGGTGCCGACAAACGCGCCATCGTAGTGAGCAAATACGTCAGCCACGGTATTTTCGCGACAACCGGTGCCACATACCACGGGTACTTCGCCAACACGCTCGCGGACTTCATCGGCAAGCTCGCCCGAAGCGCCACGACCGGCAGCCGAACCGCCGATGACCATCGCATCCGGAAGGCAATTAAAGAGAAGTGAATCGGCAATGTCCGCAGTCGTGCGGTCGTTGAGATAAACCTCCCCCTCGCTCGTGATGAAGTGAAAAAGCTTGAGATCGTCCAGGCGCAGCGCCGCCTTGCGACGCATGGTGTGAGCGAAATCTCGGTTAATCAGCCCAAGATCACCGGCCCAGGCACCGCAAAAATTGCAGCGCGTGAACTGCGCGTCGACGGCAGCGCACAGCTCGATTGTGGCATCACCATCGTAAATAGCCTCAGCTCCCCAAGGAGTCGACAGATCATGGGACAGAGCCCCGATTACATAGCCCATCGATGCAAGAGTTGAGGGAGAAACGTGCTGCTCATAGGGCATCGAGAGCTCATTGGTAATCAAAATGCCATCGACACCGCCCTGCTGCAACGCCTCGAGATCGCGCTTGGCGGCTTCCACGACCTGCGACACGCTTCCGCCCGGGTAATACAGTGGATCGCCCGGCAGAGGACGCAGGTGCAGCATTCCGATAACCGGCTTTTCGGTCTTGAACATCGAGGTTAGAAACGACATAACATGCTCCTTCATAGGGTTATTGCAGGAACGTTATTCCCCCAGCACCTCGACGTACACTTTTCGCTTCTGAGGACCGTCAAACTCCGCAAGATAGATGTTCTGGGCACCTCCGCACACGATGTGGCCATCTTGGACGGGAAAGAAGCAACTGTTTCCACAAATCATGCTCTTGATATGCCCACAGGAGTTGTTGCCGGTGGCTCCATAGCTCGGCAGGAAGTGTGCATGCGCATAGGGGGCGTCGAGTGGGGCGATGCGATCAAGCGTCTCCATAAGATCCGTCTCCACGCAGGGCAGCCCCTCGTTTACCACGATTCCACAGGTCGTATGCGACAAAATAATCGCTGCCAAGCCATTGGTCACCGAGCTGCGTTCGATGGCAGCGTGCACGTCTTCGGTAATATCGATGAACTGGTCCGGAGCAGTCGATAGATAGCTCAATGTCTCGAGCGTCACCATGTTTACTCATCCCCTTCAAGAAAACGCAGGGCATTACCCCAGTAGAGCCTTTCTCGCGCATCGTCGCGCATGGGCACGGTATCGAGCGCCCGCTTGAGTTTGAATGCACGGAAGCGCGGCGTATTGCTGGCGAACATCACTTGATGCGATAGCGCGCGCTCATACCACAGCGGCCCCATATCGACCGTGAAAAGACGCTGCATCATCTCCTCGGGCGAATCGATGTAAGTGATAGAGGTGTCCGTGTAGCAGTTGGGATACTTGAGCAGCATCGCCACGGTCTCGCGCACCCAGGGCCAGCCAAAGTGGGTCAAACTAAAGCGCACATTTGGATGCGTTGCGATTGTGTGCTCAAATGCAAGCGGGTTACTGCGCGAGAGCTCTGCGCCAGGCTCCCAAGACATACCGGCATGGAAAACCACCGGCTTGTTATAGCGCTCGCACAGCTCGTAAAGCGGCTCGGCCACAGCATCATCGGGGGCAAAACCCTGCTTTGCCGGATGCAGACAAAGCCCCTTTGCCCCCAACTCGGTAAAGGCGCGCTCCAATTCGTCTGCGGCACCGCTCACCTGCGGATCTACGCTCGCAAATCCCCACAGACGATCGGGGTGCGCGGCAACCAGCATGGCAATCTGGTCATTGGTGCCAAAATGCCCTCCGCATGCCGTGGTTACATCGAGCGGCATGAGCACACTCTTCTGCACGTCGCAGACGTCCATCTCGACTTGAAGCTCATCCCAATCCATGGGGCCCATATGCCCCATACCATATTCTCGTGACCAAAAACCGAATCCATCAGGCTCATCACCCGGCGTACAGATCTCGCCGTAGAGCATAGGATGGACCAACATGTCGATAACCATTTCGTACTCCTTTCCAGGCATTTAACCCTAGTACGGCTCAAACGAACCAATCACTCGGGACGACAGCTCAGCGCCCGCCTTCATACACGCCGGAATATCAAGGCCATCGATCACGCCCTTGGTAAACCCGGCAATATACGAGTCGCCGGCACCCACGGTATTAACGACCTTCTCCGCCGGTACGATCCCGCACTCATAGAAGCGCTCACCGTCATAGGCAATGCTTCCCTTCTCGCCAAGCGTGGCAACCGCAACGCGCGGTCCCAATTCCTGCACGTGGCGTACCCAGTCTCGCAGCTCCGGAGTGTCCTCTTCAAACGACATGAACGCATAGTCTACGTAAGGAAAATGAGCCTCGCATGCATATTCGGGATCCTGGCTGAACACCGAGAAGTCCATAACCACCGTCTTGCCCGCATCATGCCATTCGGGCAGGAGGTCCAAACAATTGCCAAACAGGTCGGTGTGAATGATGTCGTGCTCTAGGATAAACGCCCGGTCGTCTTCATTCGGACGATATGTCTCCATTACGCCATCGATTGCCTCGAGATGCACGCGATCGACGCCGTCTTTCAATGCCATGAGCATCACCGAGGTGTCGCCATCCTCCACCCGCAGATGAGAGATATCAAACCCCTCAGCGGCCAGCGCCTCTCTCATCTTGTCTCCGTACTCGTCCTTGCCGACAACCGACACGGCGGATACCGAAACGCCCATTCGTGCAAGATGGATACCCCAGTCAATGCCGTTACCAGTCGGATAGAACACGCCGATGTTTTGATAGACGTCCGCGCAGCAAAAACCAGCCGCACACGCTTTAATACCCATGGTCTTCTCCAATGCTCAAAAGGGGACCCACCACATGGCGAGCCCCCTTTTCGCGTTTCGCTTATTGTTTTGCATCGGCTGTCCAAGGCCTCATAGCCAGACCGCCGTACGCTTTCTTAAGCTATTCGACGATTGGCGCCCCGTGGCCCCAAGAACCTTCCATACCGCACACGGTCGAGGCAAACCCGGCAGCAAAGTCGAGCGCGCGCTCGATGGCCTCGGCGCCATCCTCACCACGCTTGGCGGAATCGAGATAGCACATCAAAAACGAGGTGAGGAACGAGTCGCCCGCCCCCATGGTGTCCTTCATGTCCGTTACCGGTTTAGCCAGCTGGCGGTAATAACGCTCGCCGTCGTAAGCAATGCAGCCCTCGGCGCCCGCCGTAGCCGACACAAAACGCGGACCCAGGCCCTTCACCCATGCCAGACGCTCGCGAATCTCGTCCTCACTCGCGGCATCCGCCGCACTAAAGAAAGCAAAATCGACGTAGGGCGCAATCTGCTCGTAGTACTCGTCGGTGGAGTCGTCCGAAAAGTCAAAAGAGACCGTGACGCCCGCAGCCTTCAGCTTGGGCAGCTCGCGCTCGGTAAAGCAATAGTTGCCCGAATGAACCACATCGAACTGCTTCATGTACGAAAGGTCAAAGCGATCGAGGACATAGCGCGCATCGCCACGGATACCGCCCTCGTTGGAGCCGAGGAAGACACGGTCACCGTCAACGACGGTCACGCGAGCCGCTCCGTTCTCGCCAATCATCTGCTCGCACTTGTCAAGCTCGATACCCTCATCCTCGAGGCTTGCAATGACATGCTCGGCAGCGGCGTCATTGCCAAAAATGCCCATGTATGCAGAGCGTGCGGCACCGCATTTCTTGGCATAAACGGCGAAGTTCACCGCATTGCCGCCAGGATACATGGTGTGGATATGCTCGTAGCGATCGACGACGTTGTCGCCAAATCCGAGCGCGTTAACGTTAAATGCCATGGTATTTACCCTTCTAGTACTCGACGACGCCCATGTAGCGACGGAAATCGGGATCATGGTCAAACACCTTGCCGCGTGCGGCACGCAGCTCGCAGTTCATGGCGTAGAACAGCACCGGGTCCAGATAGGCACGGACGCTCGCCGGCACGGCTTCCATACCGTACTCCTTGGCATCGAGCACCATCAGCGTATCGGTATGCGTCTTAAGGAACGCCAGGGCGCGCTCGTCCATAGCACGGCACTCGCTGGAGCCCATCTGCAGGAAGTAAAAAACGCCATCCTGAGTAGCCTCGAAGGGGCCATGGAAGTACTCGGCAGAGTGAATGTAGCTGCAGTGCTGCCACTGCATCTCCATAAGAGAGCAGATAGCGAAACCGTAGGTCTGGCTAAAGTTGGGACCGCTGCCCAGAATATAGAAGAACTCGTGCTCCTGGCAAAGCTTGGCAAAGCGATCGCCCAGCTCGGCATTTACCTTCTCGCGTGCCGGGGGAAGAATCTTATCCATCTCGGCGATACCGGCATACATATCGGCAAGATCGGCGTAGCCCTCCTGCTGATCGAGCAGCTCTGCCGCAAGCGACAGCGAAATGCCAGCGGGGACCTCGGCCTGCGGCACGCCCTCGCCCCATGGGTAGACCCACGTGGTCCACTTGCCGGAGTCAATCTTGGATCCAGCGTTGTCGGTCTGGGCGATCACCGTAGCGCCAGCAGCAAGGGCAATCTCGCAGCCCTCGACGACCTCGGGGGTATTGCCGCTGTGGCTACAAGCGATGACCAGGGACTTCTCGCCCAGACGACGCGGACGCATGATATCGAACTCGCGAGCCGTATAGATATACGAAGTGAAGGTGGTTGCCTCGCGCTGCAGAAGCTCATGAGCCGGGATCAAATCGATCATGGAGCCACCGCAAGCAATCCAGTAGACGCTGTCGAACTTGCCCTTCTCGGCAATTGCCTCTTTGATCAGATCGTGTGCGTTCATATCCAGTTCCTTTCTTGTTTGGCCCGCAATCAATGACGTTGGTTGTGTGGCCGATGGTTGTTTTAGTCAATCAGATATTTCTCGAATGCGGCCATGTTCTTGGCATCTGCCGCCGCCGGGTCATCGTAGTAACGACCGTCCGTGATTTCCTGGCCCAGCATGCCGTCGAAACCATGGGCGTTGAGCGTGGCGACGAAGGCGTCCATATCGTGCTTGCCATCGCCCCACACCAGATGGCCATACGGGTCACCGTCGATAAAGTGCATCTCGTGAATTGCCCCATCACCAAAGGCGGCAAACCAGTCCTCGAGCGTCTCGCCTGCAACGCCCATCGCGGTTGTATCAACCATGGGCTGTAAGTACGGGCTCGCGACCTCGTCAATCATGCGCTTCGCATCGGAAACCGTCGTCACAAGGTTGCTCTCCTCGGGACGCAGGCTTTCCATCGTAAGCACCAGACCGTGCTCGCCGGCATACTCCGCCAGAATGGACAAGTGCTCGCGGCTGCGCTTCCAGGCTTCCTCGCGGTCCTCGTCCCAGTCGCCCCAGCCCGAGTTGATGGACATACGGTCGCACCCAAGTACCTCGGCAAGCTCAATGCCGTGCTTAAAGTACGCCAGGCTGCGCTGTTCATGCAGCGGTTTGCGTGCGCAGTACTGCCAAGGATAGACAACATTCTCGGGGCACAGAGTACGATACCTAAGCCCACGGTCTGCAGCCTTTTTCGCCAGGACCTCAGCCTCAAAGTAGCCCGTGTGGTCGAGTGTCACATGCGGCTCCGCACACCACAGCTCAATGGACTCAAAGCCCAAACGCTGCTGCACATCAAGGAAGTAATCGAGCGACCACATGATGTAGTGAATATTCATGCCCGCAATCTGCTCGCGGCGCAGCGTCGGTTTGGATTCAGGCATCTTACGCCTCCTTATTTCGATCGAACACGATTTGTCCGTCCGACATCGTCATGTCAACCGCAAGATCACGTGCGTCGCGATAATCGAGGTCGAACACATCCCGATCGAGCACGCAGATATCGGCAAGCTTGCCAACCTCAAGCGTACCCAGCTCGTCTTCGCGCATCAGGTCGTACGCGCCCCCGGCAGTCCAAGCGCACAAGAGCTCGACAAGCGTCAGCGTGTTGACCTCATTCACGGGCAGTCCGTCGTCGAAGTATCCGCCGCACGCACTGTAGATTGACTCGCCCAAGCTCGGAATCAGCAGCGGCAAATCCGTGCCACAGCACACTGTGCATCCGGAATCTACCATGCCGCGGCGATTCCAGCTGTGCAAAAGTCGCGTCTCGCCAATTTGTCGACGCATCATCGACAGGCAATCCTCGCGCCGGTCCAGCGTCAGAATCTGCGGATAGACCTCGCAAATTCCACCCAACTTGCCAAACTCGACAAGATCGGTCGGGTCAGAGTTCTCGAGATCGGTAATCGCATGGCGACGAAGCATCCGTCCATGCTCGTCTCGAGGCAGCGAGGCATAGAGCGCCACGGTGCGACGAACGGCGCCATCGCCCTGGCAATGCAAGGAATATCGGAAGCCGTCAGCATCAATTGCACGCAGCTCGTTCTCAATCAGATCCCACTCTGGCTCCTCGACGACCGTCTTGCCGGCAGCGCCCGCATCGGCCGAGTCCTCATAGGGGTCAATCATCTCGGCAAGCCCCGCCCATACGCCGCGATCGGTCATACGGTTGAAGCCAGAAAAACGAACGAACGATCCCCGGAAGCGCTCTCGTGCCTCGCGGGCATAAGCCAGATTTGCACCGGCGCCCACCGGCTGCGACATCATAGAGACGCGAACCGTCAGCTCACCAGATTCCTCACGGCGAGCCATTTCGTCGGCAAAGCCGTAGTAGTCATCAAACGCCATCTCCTTGATGGCGGTAACGCCGCGCTCGTTAAGCATGCTCATGTAGTCCGAATACCCGGCACGCACCTCGGGCAGCGCGAGGAAATCGCTCATCATGCGCCAGATCTTCTCGGAATAGCACGCCTGGGGCGTAAAACCGTATCGCGCACTGGCGGCAGCGTTGAGAACGCAGGTCTCCGCTCCCGGTGTAAAGCAGACGACGGGGATGTCGCCAAAACAATCGTCAAGCACAGCTGCCGTATTTGCGTTCTCGGCATCCGATGCCAACGTTTCGGGCAGGTTGTGGCCAAAAGCCGCCGCGCAATCCGAATGATCTTCTTTCCATGCACGCAAGAGCGACACGGCCTCTTTGGCATCGGCGATGCCGGACAGATCAGACCCCAACGTCCGCAGCGCCCAACCTGTATAGAAGGTATGCACATCGATCAGGCCAGGCATGATGGTGCGGTCGCCCAGGTCAACTACCTCGTCCGCCTGGGTCAAATACGAAGCCGCCTCGCACTTGGCGCCAACCGCCTCAATTCGATTGCCACGGACCGCTACGAAACCTTCAAACGGCAGGTCCCCCGTACCGGTAAAGACGCTCTTAGACGTCAGTACCGTCAAACGATCAGACATCACAACCACCTACACCGGAAGCATGCCAGAGATTGCCGTTACGATCAGGCCAAAGACGACCATGAAAATGAAGAACTTCCAAATGGTCTTCCACCATTGGCCAAACGAAATCCTAGCCACGGCAAGGCCAGCGACCGTCATGCCCGCCACGGGGCTGATGGTGTTGATGGTCTGGTTGGCAAACTGGAGCGCGGTGACGGCTGCCTCGGGATTGAGGCCCATGAGCTCGGTCAGGGGGCCCATAACGGGCATGGTGAGCGCCGCCAGGCCAGAACTCGAGGGAACCAGCAAAGAGAGCAGGCCAAGGACGATATACATAAACGTGGTGTAGACGGCGGCGGGTGCACCGGCGAGCGCGGTAGCGAGCGCCTGGAGGATGGTGTCGATGATCATGCCGCCCTCGGCGATGACCAGAATACCGCGAGCGATACCGATAACGATGGCAGCGTACGCAAAGTCGGCGAGACCCTTAACGAACTCCTCTGCGATTGTCTGCTGGTCAAGACCGCCCAGGATACCGGCAAGCAAGCCCATGCCAAGGAACACGGCGGAAATCTCATTCATGTACCAGCCCTGGGTAACAAGACCCCAGACGATAATGCCCATACCGCAAGCAAAATCGATAAGCACGAGCTTCTGACGGATAGTGAACTCTTCCTCGATGGAGGCATCGGTCACGGAAAACTCAATACGCTTGAGCTTATCGTCCTCGTACACAATGGACGACTCGGGGTTTTTCTTGACGCGCATGGCGTAGCGCATGGCCCATGCGATACCGACGGCAGTGAAGATAACCCAAGAAACGGCGCGCAGCCACAGTTGCGGATTACCCTCGATGCCAATGATGCCTTGGGCGATCAAAACATTAAACGGGTCGATGGTCGAAGCACAATATCCCAGGTTAGGACCAAGGAAGCAGATGATGAATGCCGTCATCGAGTCATAACCGATACCCATCATGATGGGAATGAAGATGGCATAGAACGGCAGGGCTTCCTCAGACATGCCAAACGTAGTGCCGCAAATGGACAGCAATGTCATCGTGATGGGAATGATGAGGATGTCCTTGTTCTTGAGCTTTTTAATCACACGGCTCATGCCGGCATTCAAAGCGTTGGTCTTGGTGATGATCGCGAACGATCCGCCAATCAATAAGACGAACGCAACGACGTCGGCAGCCTCCTGGATGCCCTTGGTGGGCGCTTGCAGAACCGCGAAGATATCCTGGCCCAGATTGATGGTCTCGCCGGTCTCGGAATCGGTGTAGTTCTTATCGACCTGTTCATAGGTTCCAGCAACGGCGACTTCACGCTCGCCCGCCGCTGTCGAAATCGTCTTGCGCTGATACTGACCAGAGGGAACGATCCAAGTCAGGACCGCAAAGACAACGATCAGCAAGAACATGATCGTATAGACATGCGGTAATTTGAACTTAAAACGTCTGTTTGTCTTCTTCGCCTTCGTATCTGACATAGATACCTCCAAAGAACTCGAGACTGCATCGCATCTCGCTTCAACGTTTGCACAATGCAAACGTTCTATGACGTTCCATAGATTACCAGCAGCTTTTTCCTTCATCAAGATAATTTCAAACTGATTGCCGCAACGCGGTTGAACGGTTGCGTTTGCGCCGTGAACGGTATGGAAACGCCCGGTGAGATGATCCACCGGGCGTTTCCATTCGCAATGTCCTAGATGTCAAAAACGTAGCGAGACCCAACGATCCGCTGACGACCGATGATAAACGGCCGCCGCTGCTCATCGAAAAAGAAGGCTTCCATATAAAACAAGGGCTCGCCAACGGGAACTGCCAACAGTCGAGCGACCTCGGGCGACGCGCACGCGATCTCGAGCGTGCACGGGTCGGTAAACGCGGGCGTGCGGCCCGTCCGGTTGCGCACGAACTCAAAAATGGATTGGTTAGATAGAGGTGCCGTTGATAGATAGGCGTTGTCCTCGTAAACATATATGTTGTTCTCGAGCATGACAGGGACGCCATCGGCAGTGCGCACGCGCTCAACGCAAATCAAGTCAGTTCCAACGGGAACACCAAAGAACTGTGCTTCGGTGGAATCCGCCGGCAGTATCTTTCTCGAAATGACACACGCCCCCGGTTCCATTCCGTTAACGCGACATGCGTCCGAAAAACTCTGGACGTCATCCTTCTGGCGAATCTTGCGCTTAAGCTTGGGGGCATTGACAAACGTGCCTTTCCCCTGCCGCTTCGTTAGATAGCCCTGCTGGACGAGCTCCTCAATAGCGCGTCGCACGGTAACGCGGCCAACTTTATAGCTCTCAGCCAATTCGAATTCGTTGGGTATCCGCGCGCCCGCCTTGTAGGCGCCGGAGTTGATTTCGTTTTTGATGATATCAATAACCTGTTGGTACAGCGGTATCGCTGCTTTACCGTCAGTTGGCCCTTCAGTCGGTGGCATATACCCTCTCCCAGCACAATTAATTCTAAAACGGGCTTAAGGGCATTCAACAAGCCCTTAAGCCCGCATTAGCTTAAAGTATGCTAGGTGTCGCACCAAAATGTTGGCTATTTACTCATCAGACCCGAAAAACGCGCAACTACCGCGCTCCTAAGAAAGCGTGAGCAGCTCCGGCAGCTGGTCGATAATCTTGTCCGCGGCATCCTGGCTAAAGCCAAAGCGCTCCTCGCGCTTGGCAATGACTGTCAGGCCGGCTCGCTTGCCGGCAGTGATGCCAGGCACCGAATCCTCGACGCAGCAGCAGCGATTCGCGGGCAGCCCCAGCAGGTCCAGCGCATGCAGGTAGATGTCGGGCTCGGGCTTGCTCTCCTTAAACTGCTCGCCGCTCACCACATACTCAAAGGCATCCGACAGCCCGCATGCGTTGAGCACTTCCTCGATGCTAACCATGGGAGACGAGCTGGCAAGCGCCACGCGAACGCCACGGCGCGGCAGCTCTCGAATCGTATCCACGGCGCCTGGGTTAATCAAAGCCTGATAGTCGCGCGGACGCTTATGAGCCCATTCGTCCCAACGGGCCAACGCTTCATCGCCAGTGAAATGCCCCTTACCGGCGCGCTCAAACCAATCGACCAGCATATGCAGGAAGAACTGATGCGAGGTACCGACCTGCCCATTCAACTCCTCTTGAGTCAGATTAAGCCCAAGCTCCTTGGCAAACGCGGCAGTCTCGCCCAAGTAGTAATACTCGGTATCGACGATGACGCCATCCATGTCAAAGATAACGGCGTCGAACGGAAATGCGGACACGGCACCCTCCCTAGCAAAAGGACGCCCGCAAGCAGGCGCCCGAGCCATGCATTAATCGGCGATTCTAACCCAGCAGCTTATCCAGCGCCACCGCAATACCATCTTCGTTGTTATTGGCGGTCACCATCTGAGCCACAGCCTTAACCTCATCGACGGCGTTACCCATGGCAACACCGGTGCCGGCCCACTCAATCATGGACTTGTCGTTCTGGCCGTCGCCAAACGATACAACCTCACTGGCATCGATGCCGAGCTTGGGCAGGGCTCCCTCGAGCGCACGAGCCTTGTCGATACCGGGCGCCGTGTACTCAAAGTACCAGTCAGCCGTAAACATGCCCGAAAGCGTCTGCTTAAAGGGCGCATACATCTCCTCGTAATGCGCCTGCAGGTAGGCCGGGTCGCCTGCCGTCAGCAGCTTGTCTACGGGATAAGTGTCCACGACCTCATGCAAGCTCTCGACCTCGCGGATCTTAAGGTCGCAGGCATCGCGCTCGTATTTGACGATGTTTTTCTGCGAGCCATCCGGCAGCGTAATCATGCAGTGGTACGAGTCCTCGACATGCAAGTCGCGACCGAGCGAGATCATGGGGATCACATCATAGTTTTGCAGATGATCAATCAGACGGTGCAGCTCGTCAGCCGGCATGGCCTGGTCAAAAAGAACCTCATCGGTCTGAGCGTCGACCACATGCGCGCCATTGAAAGCGACTAGCAGACCGTCATGGTTTTGAAGGTCGAGCTCCTGCGCCAGAGCATGTAGTCCCCATGCGGGACGGCCCGAAGCCAAAATGAGCTTAATGCCCGACTCCTGTGCCGCGAGCAGCTTTTCGCGCGTGCGCGGGCTGATGACCTTTTGGTCGTTGGTGAGCGTACCGTCGATATCCATCGCGATGGCTTTGATTGCCATATATGCCTCCCTGTCATTGAACAACCTTGTCTGAGCCATCATACAGAACACCCATCGCGACTCCGTTTACAACGGGCAAAAAGTCATATTGTCTCGAACATGAACGGTGCGTAGTCATGAAGCTTTATCGCTCAGGTCAAATACGTCTGCTAGCGACGCTCATCCGTCGGTGCGCCGTCGACGATCGCGATGCCCGCCGAGGCACCCAACGCGCTGGCGCCGGCCTCGATGAACGCGCAAGCCTCTTCGTAATTATGGATACCGCCCGCCGCCTTGATTGCCACGGCATCGCCGAGCACCTCGTGCATCAGCCGCACGTCCTCGAGCTTAGCACCGCCAAAGCTTCTGCCAGTCGATGTCTTAAGGAATCCCGGCTTAGCCTCCAGCGCGATCTCGCATACACGGCGCTTGGCGGCGTCGTCGCCGTCCAGCTTGCACATCTCGACGATTACCTTGTCAGTGATGCCATGCGCGCGACAAAAATCAGCAATGGTAGTCATCTCGCGCTCGATGGCATCAAAATCGCGGTTCTCGATCGACCCCTGATTCAAAACGTAGTCAATCTCGGTAAAGCCACACGCAGCGTATTCCTCAAACCTCGCAAGCTTCTCCTCAAGCGTCATAGTGCCCTGGGGAAAGTCGATGGCGCCGGCAAGGATGATGTCAGAGCCCTCGAGCATGGCGCGGCCCGTCTCGTACTCCTGAAGGTTCGCAAATACGCAGCGAAAGTTGTACTTTAACGCCTTCTCGACATACTGCTCAAACGTGTCCTCGGGGGCATCGATATAGTCGATGTATTTATTGATGGGTTTGGCAAGTGTCATGCTGGGCCTCCTTGTTCAGGACTGACAACCGATTCGTGGTTTCACGCGAAAAACCACGTTCAATGTACGCCCGACATACAAGGACAGCGTCC
>CABUVH010000036.1 GCA_902494935.1 uncultured Collinsella sp. | reverse complement strand
CGGGCGCAGCGCCAGCGACACCACCCGCCACATCAAAGCGAGCGACATCGGCGGCGTCGGCGCGACCGGTCACAATGTCAAACGCCAGCTCCTCTGCCTGCGCATGCGTCTTGCCGGCAGCCTCGGCGGCGGCGACAATCGCCAGCACGCGCTCGTACTCGGTTGGAATGACCTTCACAAAGTGCTTGCTCATCGTCTCAAAGCTGTAGAGCAGCTTAATGCCGCGCGGGCTCTGCGTCGCGTCCACGTGCTCCTGGACGAGCGCACGAATCTGCGCCAGCTCACCGGCCGTCGGGGCTTTAAGCTCAACGCTCTCGTGGTTCACACGGGCATCGAGCGTGCCGTACTGGTCAAAGACGTAAGCCACGCCGCCCGTCATGCCGGCGGCGAAGTTCTGCCCGACCTCGCCCAGGATGAGCGCCAGACCTCCCGTCATGTACTCGCAGCCATGGTTGCCGCAGCCCTCGACCACCACCGTGGCACCGGAGTTGCGTACGCCAAAGCGCTGGCCGGCCAGGCCGTTAATGAAGCCGCGGCCACTCGTAGCGCCAAAGAACGCAACGTTGCCCACGATGATGTTCTCGTCGAACTTGTAGGTCGCATGCGGGTTGGGGCGCACCGACACCTCGCCGCCCGAAAGGCCCTTGCCAAAGTAGTCGTTGGCGTCGCCGCACACGTTGAGCGTAATGCCGCGCGGCAGGAAGGCGCCAAAGCTCTGACCGGCCGAACCATCGCAATCGATGGTGATGGAGCCGGCGGGCAGGCCCTCGGGATGCGCCTTGGTCACCGCGTTGCCCAAGATGGTGCCCACGCAGCGGTTGACGTTGGCGATATCGGCGCGGAAGCGAATCGGACGCAGGTGCGCACGGGCATCGGCCGTATAGGGCACAAACAACGTGGAGTCGAGCGTCTTGTCAAGCTCGCTGTCCGCAGCCATCTGGGGCAGGAAGTGACGGCCGTCGGCACCCGGGATGTGGGCACCAAACTCACAGGTCGCGCTCGCCAGCACGGGCGACAGATCCAGCAGGTTGGCCTTGCGGTTGCCCGGGACCTCAATCTGGCGCAGGCACTCGGGATGGCCGACCATCTCGTCGACGGTGCGGAAGCCCAGGCTCGCCATGACCTCGCGCAGCTGCTCGGCAACAAAGAGCATAAAGTGCTCAACGTGCTCGGGCTTGCCGCGGAAGCCGCGACGCAGGCGGCAGTTTTGCGTCGCGATGCCGGCCGGGCAGGTATCCTGCTGGCAGTCGCGCTGCATGAGGCAGCCCATCGAGATGAGCGGCATGGTCGCAAAGCCAAACTCCTCGGCACCCAGCAGGCAGGCGACGGCAACATCGGTGCCGTCCATGAGTTTGCCGTCGGCCTCGAGCACCACGCGCGAGCGCAGGCCGTTTTGCAGCAGCGTCTGCTGGGCCTCGGCAAGACCGAGCTCCAGCGGCAGACCGGAGTGCCAAATGGAATCGCGAGCAGCGGCACCCGAGCCGCCGTTATGGCCGCTGATCAAAATCTTGTCGGCGGCACCCTTGGCCACGCCGGTAGCGATGGTGCCGACGCCGGCCTCGCTGACCAGCTTGACCGACACGCGTGCGCCGGGGTTGGCGTTCTTAAGATCGAAGATAAGCTCCGCCAGGTCCTCGATGGAGTAGATGTCGTGGTGCGGCGGAGGCGAGATCAGGCCGATGCCGGGCGTGGACTGACGGACCTCGGCGATCCAGGGGTAGACCTTCTTGCCGGGCAGGTGGCCACCCTCGCCGGGCTTTGCACCCTGGGCCATCTTGATCTGAATCTCGAAGGCGCTGCACAGGTAGCGGCTCGTCACGCCAAAGCGCGCGCTTGCCACCTGCTTGATGGCGGAGTTCTTGGAGTCACCGTTGGCCAACGGGGTCTCGCGACGCGGATCCTCGCCGCCCTCGCCGGAGTTGGAACGGCCGTGCAGGCGGTTCATGGCGATGGCCATGCACTCGTGTGCCTCTTTGCTGATGGAGCCGTACGACATGGCACCGGTGTTAAAGCGACGGACGATGTTGAGCGCGGGCTCGACCTCGTCGAGTGCCACCGGGGTGCGGCCGCTGGCATCAAAGTCCAGCAGGTCGCGCAGGCGCACGGCACGGCCGGTGCGGTGCAGGCGGTCGCTGTACTCCTTAAAGGTGTCGTAGCTGTTCTCGCGGCAGGCGGTCTGCAGCAGGTAGACAGTCTGAGGGTCGATGAGGTGATCCTCGCCGCCGAGCGGGCGCCACTTGGTCAGACCCAGCGTAGGCAGCTGATCGGGAGCCGGACTCTTAAGGATAGCGAGCGCAGCGTCGTAGCGCTCGTTTTGCTCGCGCTCGACGTCCTCGACACCCATACCGCCCACACGGCTCACCGTGCCGGCGAAGTACGCGTTGACGAACTCCGGCGTAAAGCCCACGGCCTCGAAGATCTGCGCCGAATGGTAGCTCTGCACCGTGGAGATGCCCATCTTGGACATGATGGAGACGATGCCGGCGGTCGCAGCCTTGTTGTAGTTAGCGATGCCCTGCTCGGTCGTCACGTCCAGGTCGCCGTGTGCCGCCAGATCGCGGATGCACGCATGTGCGTTGTACGGATAGACGCCACTCGCGGAGTAGCCCACCAGTGCCGCAAAGTCGTGCGGGGACACGGCGTCGCCGCACTCCACCACGATGTCGGCAAAGGTACGCACGCCGGCGCGGATCAGGTGGTTGTGCACGCAGCCCACGGCGAGCAGCGACGGCACGGGCACCTCGCCCGCAGCGGCACGATCGCTCAACACCACGATGTTCACGCCGTCGCGGACCGCAGCCTCAACGTCCTCTGCAAGCTGCTTGAGCGCAGCCTGCAGCGCGCCCTCGCCGGCATCGCGGCGGTAGACGGCACGGAAACGGCGGGTCTTAAAGCCCACGCGGTCGATGGCGCAGATGCGGTCGAACTCCTCCTCGTTGAGCAACGGGCGCTCCAGGCGCACCAGCTGGCAGGCCGTGCGGGAGTCCTCGAGCAGGTTGCCGTGGTTACCCAGGTAGAGCGTGGTCGAGGTGACCATATGCTCGCGAAGGGCATCGATCGGCGGATTCGTGACCTGGGCGAACAGCTGATAGAAGTAGTCGAAGAACGAACGCGTTTTCTTGGACAGGCAGGCCAGCGGCGCATCGATGCCCATCGAGGCGAGCGGGGCCTTGCCCTGCTGGGCCATGGGACGCACGACCTCGTCGACGTCATCCCAGTGGTAGCCGAGCTTGGCCATACGCACGGCGGCAGGTACCTCGGCGTCCTCGGCGGGCGTTACCGCGGCAGGCCTATCGAGCGCGTCGACGGTCAGCGTCTCCTCGGCGATCCAATCACGGTAGGGCTTTTCCTTGGCGTAACGGGCGCGCAGCTCGTCGTTGTAGATGACGCGCCCACGGGCAAAGTCGACCTCGAGCATCTGGCCCGGCCCCAGACAGCCGCTCGTCAGGATGTTCTCGGGGCTCACCTCGATGGTGCCCACCTCGCTTGCCAGCATAAAGCGACCGTCGCGCGTCACATAGTAGCGGGCGGGACGCAGGCCGTTACGGTCGAGAGCGGCGCCCAGCGTGCGACCGTCGGTAAAGGCGATAGCCGCCGGGCCATCCCACGGCTCCATGAGCATGGACTGGTAGGCGTCGTAGGCGCGGCGCTCCTCACTCAGGCTGTCGTTGTGATCCCACGGCTCGGGCAGCAACATAGACGCGGCACGCGTAAGCGGGCGACCGTTCATGACCAGGAACTCAAGCACGTTGTCCAGAATCGCGGAATCGGAGCCCTCGCGGTTGATGATGGGCATCACGCGCTCAAGATCGTGCTGCAGCACGGGGCTGTACAGGTTGGGCTCGCGGGCGCGGATCCAGTTGACGTTGCCCTTGAGGGTGTTGATCTCGCCGTTGTGGATGATAAAGCGGTTGGGGTGCGCGCGCTCCCAGCTGGGCGTGGTGTTGGTGGAGTAGCGCGAGTGGACGAGCGCCACGGCCGTCTTGACGGCGGCATCGTTGAGATCGATGAAGAAGCGGCGCATCTGTGTGGCGACCAGCATGCCCTTGTACACGATAGTGCGCGAGCTCATGGAGCACACGTAGAAGATCTTGTCGCGCAGGGCAAACTCGGCGTCGGCCTTCTTTTCGATGGTGCGGCGGCACACGTACAGGCGACGCTCAAAGGCATCGCCGGCGGGCGTGTCGTCCGGACGGCCCAGGAAGGCCTGCAGGATAGTGGGCATGCAGGCGCGGGCCGTCTCGCCCAGGTCGTGCGGGTCGACCGGCACCTCGCGCCAAAAGAGCAGCGGCACGCCGGCCTCGGCACAGCCCTCCTCAAACACGCGGTGGGCATCCTCTACGCCCTTGTCGTCCTGCGGGAAGAACAGCATGGCCACGCCATAGTCGCCCTCTGCCGGCAGAATCTGGCCGCACTTTTGAGCCTCTTTACGGAAAAAGTGATGCGGAACCTGGAACAGGATGCCGGCACCGTCGCCGGTGTTCTTCTCGAGTCCCGTGCCGCCGCGGTGCTCCAAGTTGACCAGAATGGACAGTGCGTCGTCCAGGATCTGGTGATGGCGCTCGCCGTTGATATCGGCAAGCGCGCCGATGCCGCATGCATCGTGGTCGAATTCGGGGCGATAAAGGCCCTGCTGCTGAGCGGAATCTGCCTGCATCGCGATCCTCCCCTAGATATTAGACAGTCAGTTGAATAGGCATACTAGGAGCACCGCCGGCCCGTTGTGTTTCCCACCCGTTTCGAAACAATCGCGTAACGCACGCCCTACGAGTGGACACCGCCGACCTCGAGGGCGACAACATAGGCCCCAAGTTCGGCCTGTAAGCTCACCGCTTCAAACATCTCAATCTGTAACAGTAAGACCCAATTTCGACGACTAACTGTTACAGATCAAGATGTTTTCGAGAGACGGTTCCGAATGTCTCAATCTGTAACACGAAGGGTCAGTTTTGGCGGTCAGCTGTTACAGATCGAGATTTTCCATAGGACCATTTCTTCCTGTCTTGATCTGTAACACCTAGACCCAATTTCCATCCCCAGTTGTTACAGATCAAGACATTTCGGCAACTCCTTTCCCCATCCTATTCAAATACAACAATTTTGTTAGTCTCGGTTAACCTTTAAGCCTAAAACGGGTATCCTTTGCGGCGTCAAACAAACGGCACGCAGGAGCGCACCATGCTCAACCATCTCAAACAACACTTTGGCTCGCACCGCACCGGCGGTCACGGAGGCCTAGACATTGCGCGGAATATCGGCCCCGGGCTGCTCGTGACCGTCGGCTTTATCGACCCGGGCAACTGGGCCTCCAATATGGCCGCGGGCTCGCAGTTTGGCTACGCGCTGCTGTGGATCGTCACGCTGTCCACGATTATGCTGATCGTCTTGCAGCACAACGCGGCGCACCTGGGCATCGCCACGGGCGCCTGTCTTGCCGAGGCCACGACACGTTACCTCCCCCGCTTCGTTGGACGCACGGTGCTCGCCAGTGCCTATCTCGCGACCATCGCCACCGCCATGGCCGAAGTCTTGGGTGGCGCGATTGCCCTTCAAATGCTCTTTGGGCTGCCCGTACGTGCGGGCTGCGTCATCGTGGCGGCAGTATCGATGGCGATGCTCATGACGAGTTCCTACAAGCGTGCCGAACGCTGGATCATCGCCCTCGTAGGCGTGGTAGGACTCTCGTTTTTGGCCGAGCTTGCACTAGTCAAGGTCGACTGGCCGCAAGCCGCCGCAAGCTGGATCACGCCCAGTATGCCCACTGGCTCTGCCGCGATTATCGTGAGTGTCCTGGGTGCGGTCGTTATGCCCCACAACCTCTTTCTACACTCCGAGGTCATCCAATCCATGCACTTCGAAGGCCAAGGCGAGCAGGTTATCGAAGAGCGTCTGCGCTATGAGCTCTTCGACACGCTCTTTTCGATGGGCGTGGGCTGGGCAATCAACTCGGCCATGGTCATCCTGGCCGCAACGACCTTCTTTGCGCACAGCATTGTCGTAGACGACCTCGCCGTCGCAGCGGCCACGCTCTCCCCCATCTTGGGCCCGGCGAGCTCGACCATCTTTGCGGTAGCGCTGCTGTTCGCGGGACTATCGAGCAGCGTGACAGCGGGCATGGCGGCGGGAACCATCACCGCGGGCATGTTCGACGAGGAATACGACATCCACGACCGACATTCCTCGATCGGGGTAGCGGCCTGTTTCGCCGGCGCAGTGGCGGCGTGTCTGGTCATCCCAAATCCTTTTGAGGGTCTCATCTGGAGTCAGGCACTGCTGTCGCTTCAGCTGCCGATTACGGTCTTTGTGCTCATACGGCTCACCAGCTCAGCCCGCGTTATGGGCAAATACGCCAACTCGCGCCCGCTCAACGCGCTGCTCGTAGGGATCGGCGTCATCGTGACGATTCTCGACATCGTGCTGCTAACGGGGATGTAATTGGGATGGCGTGACTGTCCAGATATAACGTCTTAATCTGTAACACGTGAGACCGTTTTAAACCGTCAGATAAATCAAAAGGGTCCCGGCCGAGAATTCGACCGGGACCCTTGGACAGAGCTATGTTCGGCTTTCGCCGTGTGCCTGCGAGTTACTCCTCGACGAGCTCAAACTGATCGGGACCGACGCCGCACACCGGGCACACGTAGTCCTCGGGCAGCTCGGGCGTGTCGACCTCAACCTCGTAACCGCAAACGGTGCACACGAACTTATACGTCTTCTTCTCCTCAGCCATGATGTTTTCCTCTCGAACGTGACTGCTGGTGTACTTGCTTATTAGTATATATTCTCAATAATATAATGCAAGTATTTTTAGAACATTTCTAGCCTTGATACGACGAAGCCTTGGGCGGCGTCTTGCCCTTTAACACCTTGTGGTAGTAGTCATAGGTCAGCGGGGCCTCGCCGCTCAGACGCTCGGCATCTTCGACCTCACCGATAAAGAGCAGGTGCGTGCCCACATCCACGGCATCAATCAGACGGCAGCTAAACAGCGCCGCCGCGTGCTCGGGCACATAGGGCATGCCCAGCGCGGTCTCGTGGGTCTCGTACTTGGCAAACTTGTCGTAATCGCTGCTGGTGCGGAAGCCAAAGTTGCCGATATAGAGCATGTCGGCGGTCTGGTCAATCACGGTCAGCGCAAAAGCCTTAGCCGATGCGATTACGCCGGACGTGACATTTTCCTTGTTCACGGCAACCGAGATGCGCGCCGGGGCGGATGTCACCTGCACCGCTGTGTTGATAACGCAGCCGGCACGCAGCCCGTCGGCCGCGGCACTCACCACATACAGGCCGCTCGGCATCGTAAAGAACGCAGTTTTGTCCATAACGATCACTCCCCTAACCCAGAATTGAACCTCATGGATGTATGTACCCACAAAAAAAGGCGGCACCCATAACGGACGCCGCCTTTGAGACATATGTGTCAGAACAGTAAGAAAGATGAGACACCCACAGTTGCGGTGAAATAGGGACTGAATAGTCCCTCAAACAGGCAAAACAGTCCGTATTCCACCGCAACTTATACAGAGTGCCTAGCGGTTGCGTTCCTTAAGGGCGCGGTCGATCTCGCGTTGGACATCACGCTTGGCCATGTCCTCGCGCTTGTCGTAGAGCTTCTTGCCGCGACCTAGACCCAGCAGCAGCTTTACGCGGCCGTCGGTATTAAAGTAGAGCTCCAACGGAACCAGCGCATAACCACGGTTGCGAAGTTTGCCGTCAAGAAAGTCAATCTCCTTGCGGTGCAGCAGCAGACGACGCCGACGGTCGGGATCGCGATTCCACACGCCACCATGGCTATAAGGGTGGATATGCAGGCCGACGAGCCAGCACTCCCCGCCGCGGATCAGCGCGAAGGTATCGGTGATCTGGCAGGCGCGCTCGCGAATCGACTTGACCTCGGTGCCGCTCAGCTCAATACCGCACTCAAACGTCTCATCGATAAAGTACTCGTGATGTGCCGAGCGATTCTTGGAAATGAGTTTGCGCTCGCGCTTACTGGGCATCGCCGGCCCCCTTGGCTCCATCGGCGTTTGAGCCCGCAGTCTCGCGCTTTGCCTTGCGCTCGGCATTGAGCTCGGCATCGCTCTCGCGCACCAGTTTAATAATCGCCGCGCAGGCCTCCTCGCCCACCAAGTCGCGAGCACGCACCGTCAGGCGCGTCGCCTCCTGCTTGTCGCCGTCGCTTGCAGCATCGGTCGCGCACATAATCAGGCAGATGGCAATCTCGGCCGAAGGCGAGGTCGGAACGCCTTGCAGGGCCAGTTCACCCATCACGTGCTCGTCGCTCTCATCGGCGGCATCCGGATAGGTGGTATGGATCTTGTTGAGCAGGCGCGTCGTATGCGCATCGTTGGGCGCCAGGCGCAGCGCCAGACGCGCGCAGCCCACGGCAGCCGAAACGTTCTCGGTCTCGGGCTCCAAGAAGTACTGGCCTAGATTGGCGTAAGCGCGGGCGGCGCACTTGCCATCGCTTGCACGCTCCAGCACCGAGAACGAGAGCGATGCCCATTCCTGCTTGTCCTCGAGTGCGCGGAACAGCTCGGCCAAATCCAAGCGATAGTTGCAGTTCATGGGGTCCCAACGCACAGCCTGCATCAGGGCATTACGAGCGCTCACATAATCCTGCTGGCGAATGTAGGCAAACGCCATATCAGAGTACAGGCGGTCAAACGGCACCTCGACCTGCACGAGCTCGCGCGGATCCTTCTCCACGCGGCGATAGGCCAAGCGCTCAAACTTGCTATCGAAGCTAAAGTATTGACGCTTCTCCTCCGTCTTGCACTCAGCATCAATATACTCCTCGGCGAGCTCCACCAGACGCTCCAGCAGCGGCGTCGCCGTAGCCAGGTCGCCCTGCGCCAGATAGTTCTCGGCATACGTGATGTCTTGCAAGCTGATGGGCAGATCCATGGCTACTCCTCGATCTGAGCGAAACACGGCAGGCGCCGTATATACGGTCAATACACAAAACCCGGGTCTCTTACGAGGCCCGGGCGTTCAATTTTGGTAGCCCGTACCAGATTCGAACTGGTGATCTCCGCCTTGAGAGGGCGGCGTCCTAAACCGCTAGACGAACGGGCCATATGTAGCAAATGCAATGGCTGGGATGGAGGGAGTCGAACCCCCATTGACGGAACCAGAATCCGCTGTCCTGCCATTAGACGACATCCCAATGACTGCATCGCTGCGCTCGGCTGTGCCTTTGCGCAAGAAAGAAATATACGGGAAGTCTCGCCGTGACGCAAGCCCCAATTTTGACTTTTTTGAAATTCAGTCAAATTGGCCTAATTTAGTCCAACCCGTGAAGGACCTGTGAAGCCAACCGCTGTACACGAAGGGCAAAACGCCGTGAGCGGTAGCCGTCAACCGTTGGCAGATTCTACCGTGAAAACGATAGCACCAGGCAACACAATCGAAGTATCAATGATCGCGTAGATATCGAGGCGCCATGGACGAAGAGCTTGATTACCTATGGGAGACCCTGGGCCTCGAGATCACTGCCGACCTTTGGCCCGAACGGGACAAAATTCACCCCACGTTACGCCCCGCCATTACTGTGGTGCAGGCAAAATACCGCCGTGCATCCTTTTTAATCATGCGGATGTCATGGCACGCGGGACTCCCCGACCTTAAGCGAATCCAGGCAAGCCTCGTCGAGCTGTCCGGCATGCCGACCGTCATATCCGAGGCGCACCTGGAGCAGCGCCAGCGCGAGCGACTGCAACAGCAGCGGATTCCCTTTATCTGCCCCGGCATTCAGGCATATCTGCCCTTTATGGACGAAGAGTACTGGAGCGGCAAGCCCAACAAGCACGTAAAGGTCTACGATCCGCACGAATGGGCACAGCTGGCGGACTGACTGGGGCAGGCCCGCCGGCGGAAAGTGCGTCCCAGATTTCAAGCTCAAACTGGTCCCTACTTTCCTGTCGAGCCCTCAACCGGAAACCGTGTCCCGCAATCGAAGCTCAGAATGGGACGTGCTTTCCGCAACCGGCCACTTTGGGAAAGTGCATCCCATTCTGGAAGCGAATTCCGGGTCGCACTTTCCGCAGCCGCTACAGCAACGCCTCGGCCCAAGCCGATTCCCTAAAGCCGGGAATCGCAAAGTCGTCGCCCACCAGCAGCGGACGCTTGACCAGCATGCCGTCGGTCGCCAGCAGCTCGTAGCACTCCCGATCCGTCATGCCCGCATCCAGACGCGCCTTCAGGCCCAGCTCTCGATATTTCATGCCCGACGAATTAAAGAAGCGCCGCACCGGCAGCCCCGAATGAGCAATCCAGGTCGCAAGCTCATCAGCCGTAGGATTGTCCAAAACGATATCGCGGTCGATATACTCAACCCCATGTTCATCCAGCCATGCCTTGGCCTTCTTACAGGTCGAGCACTTGGGATATTCAACAAACAGTACGGTCATGGGAATCCTCCGAATATAGATCGGCCAACGCAGGCACACGCCACACGAGGCGCCTTCGTATGATGGGCCAATTGTAGCCCACGGGTCACACGCTAAACGAACCGTACCCCGAATCCGCGTTTGATGAACGGCAGCAGCTCCATTGCCTCGGGCGTGATATGGCCCGCAACGTTCATGCGCTCGTCACCGGGAAGATCGACCCGCGCAATCTCAAGCTCGCCTTCGTAGCGCCCATATCCGCTATTGCTCACAGCGATCGACCCCGCCTTTCGCGGCAGGCCGGCTCCGGCATCCGTCGACACGGAATCCGGCTTAAGCGTCGTACGTGACTCCTGAGACCTAAAGATGAGGACGCTCGAGTCGGGCCGGTCGTGATGAATCTGCCCGCGCACATAGGCATAACCGGGCTCAAGCTCGCATTGCAGGTCCACGTATCCGGCGGAAACTTGAGCAAACTGCGCCCAGCCCGCATCGGAAAGATCGGGGTCGCCGACCAACACAATGTCGCAATCGGCGCCATGTGCAAGCTCAAGCATATTGAGAGCAACCTTTGACGCGCGACCGCGCTGCGCCTCGACCGTCGGCAGTCCCTCGAATACCGGCCCGCGAACGTTAGCATCACCCGGCACAAAAGCCATGATTTCGAATCCAAGCGCCGCAAGACGAAGATTCACCCGAGCAATGTCCTCCAGAGCTAAACCGGTATAAGGCTTGGGGTAAAAATTGTGGCAGGCGGCAAAACGAGTCACATCGGCGCCGGCTTCACGCCACGATGCGATTTCATCAGAACTCACTGTCGATGCATTGACCACAATGCGAAATACACCGGACAGCTCCGCGACCCGCTGGGCGCTAAAGCCATAGTCCAAACGAAGGTATTCCAACCCCAGATCGCGCAGGTCCTCGATGCGCTCAAGCCCGAGCAAATCGCACGTGCGAGGCCCCACATCGGCAATGAGCGCAATGCCGCGGGCGGAAAGCAGCGACAGCACATGACGGACCTTATCGGCATACGCCGCTCCCCCATCCTCGGGAATATGCAGCGAGGTGAACGCGTAGCGCGCACCCGCCGCGGCGCCACGCTCAATCGTCCGCTCAATATCCTGCAAAGGGCTGGAAAGATAAATTGAAATACCCGTTTTCACGCTTCAACGCTCCTTTAAAAAAGGCCGGCGGAGCAGCTAGCCCCGCCGGCACAACCATAACATCAAGAAATCTGCCGCGCGCCGCGAACCCCGAGCAACACGGCTCGCGATATCAAACTACTCGCCAAAGAACTCGTTGATCTTCTGCTCGTCGACGCCAAAGAACCACGTCAGGACAAAGCCGGCGGCATAGGCAAGCAGCATAGCGGCAACGTAGCCGAGCTGCTGGCCAGGAACGACGATCAGCAGGCCAAACAGACCGGAAACGCCCTGAGAAACCGTGCCGATGTGAAGCAGCGCCGCGAGCGCGCCGCCAAATCCGGCACCCAGGCAGGCCGTCACAAACGGACGAACGAGCGGCAGCGTAACAGCATACATCAGAGGCTCGCCCACACCCAGGATTCCAACGGGAATGGACTCTGCGACGTACTTCTTGAGCTTGGCGTTCTTGGTCTTAAAGTACAGCGCCAAACCGGCACCGACCTGGCCGCCGCCAGCCATCATAAGGATGGGAAGCAGGTAATTGATACCCTTGGTAGCGCCGTCGGGATCGTTGAGCATAGCGTGAATCGGCGTGAGCGCCTGATGCAGGCCGACGGACACCAGCGGCAAGAAGCCTGCCGACAGGATATAGCCGCCCAGGACGCCCAGCTTCTCGAAGATAAAGGTCAAAACGCTAAAGATGGCAGTCGTCAGCCATGCGCCAACCGGCTGGATGACGAGCATCAGAGCAAAGGCGCCGATGATGAGCACCAGCAGCGGGGACAAGAACGTGTCGAGTGCGTTGGGCATAACCTTGCGAATCTGACGCTCCATCCAGGCAAAAAATGCGCCAGCGATGAGAGCCGCGATCATGCCGCCCGCTGCGGGGTTGTACTGCGCACTGGTGAGCGGCAGCAGAATGGCAGTGGCAGGATCAGCCGCGCCAGGCGCAAGCAGGGGCATGGCACTGTTGGCGATGCACATCGTGCCGGCGATGCCGCCCAGCGCAGCGGAGCCACCAAACTCACGTGCCGCGTTATAGCCCACCAAGATGGGCAGATAGGCAAACAGGGCCCAGCCCATGGAACGAATGCCCTGGTACCACCACTCGCCTGCAAGCGCGCCTGCCGTCGAAACGTTAATGACGTTGCAGATACCGTTGATGAGGCCAGCCGCAATGATGCCGGGAAGCAGGGCGACGAAGACATTGGAAATCTTCTTGAGGAAGGCCTGAACCGGCTTAGACTCGTACTTGGCCTTCTGCGCGGCCTTGTTTGTGGCCGCAGCATCAACCACGCTCTCGTCAGCAACGCCTTTCGCAAGGCCGGTGAGCTTGGAGAACTCCTCGAGCACCTTATTCACCTTGCCCGGACCCAGCACGATCTGCATCGTGTCGTCCTCGACCAGGCCCATCACGCCGTCGAGCGCCTTAATACCCTCCGTGTCGACGTTACCCGTGTCTTTGACGGTCACGCGCAGGCGCGTCATGCACGCCGCGTTTGCGAGCACGTTGTCTTTACCGCCCAAAAGGTCCAGCAGCTTTTGAGCCAGCTCTTTGTTCGTCATAACTCCTCCTTGTATTGGGTATCTCGTCTGGATGTCATATCAGCTCACGCCGCGCACCTATTGGGCGTCGGCATTGCTCTTCTCATGGCCACTCACCGCAGCACGGACATGGCCTCGCGCCCGCTCAAGAGCTACCGCAGCCTGCTCGGCATCGCAGTCCAGCAGTACCGAGACAATAGCGGTTTTTACGTGGCCGCCGGCATCTGCAAGCGCCTGAACAGCGCACTCGCGCGTGCAGCCGGTCGCCTCCATCACGATGTTCTGGCCGCGCACCACCAACTTCTCGTTCGTCTGCTGCACATCGACCATCAGGTTTTGGTATACCTTGCCGATCTTGACCATGGCACCGGTCGAAATCATGTTGAGAATGAGCTTTTGAACCGTTCCCGCCTTGAGCCTCGTTGAGCCGGTCAGCACCTCGGGACCGGGCACAGGCTCAATGGCAAGATCTGCGCTCTCCCCGATCTTCGACCCTTGGTTGCAGGCAATTGCAATGGTCTTGCACCCAGTTG
>CABUVH010000035.1 GCA_902494935.1 uncultured Collinsella sp. | reverse complement strand
TCTCGCACCAGTCCCTCGTATCGCTCCTTGATGCTGGCGGGCATGCACAAGCGGTCGTCGCTGGAGCCGCGATAGGTCTTGTTCATCCATTCCGTCACGTCATATTCCAAGATGAGCGGTTCGGGCCAGTCCATCTTGAAGGGGGCGCGGACGGGGTTTTGGGTGGAGCTCCATCCGATGCCGTGCTGGGGCAGGAGCGCCTTGACCTCCTTGATGAAGACCTGCTTGGACTGAACCCTTCCCGAGGGGTTGTTGCGCCGCGACCAGTGACGGTACAGGTCGTGGAGGAACTGCCAGGGGAGCAAATCCCAAGCGACTTGCGGCAGGATGTCGTCGAGGAACTGGCGCACGGGGTCGTTCACCTCGCGATACTCGGCAAGGAGCCTGTGCGTCGCCTCGGGGGCGTCAAGCTCGTAGTAATCGGTCTTTGCGAGGATGCGGTGGAGCACGTATTCGAGGACTTCGGGTCGGTTCAGGTAGTCGCCCTTGATGTACTTGCGCTCGCAGCCCTCGAAGCGCTTCTCGAAGGGAATCACCAGAAGGCGGCGGTACAGAGACTCCGACTTGTCGCGAAGCTTCGGCAGCGAGTTGATGCACTGAATCATGAAGCCTCGGAACTTCACCGAGCGCGGGTCTTTGAACTTGCGGTTCATCAAGAACGGGTCTCCCGTGATGATGGACTTGAGCGCCGCCGCATCGTCCAGGTAGGTGCCCGTGTCGTTCTCGTCGGTGATGATGGCGGAGACGCGCGTGAGGGATTCGAGCTTGAAGTCGTCCCCGAACGCCTTGATGGGGATGGACGCCCACGCCCCCTTGCCGCAGAGGTTGCGGGCGAGGGTGCAAAACGTCCCCTTGCCGTTGTTGCCGAGGGTCGAGTACAGCCACGCGCTCTTGTTCCAGTCGACGTTGGGGCGCACGACCGCACCGAGAACCTGCCAAAGAAGCTCCACGACCTTGGGGTCGTCGGAAAGCTCGTCCATCCACGTCACCACGTCCCAGTCGGTGCCGTCCTCGTTGTTGCGGATGACGGGATTGGGGGCGTCTTCCACGAAGTCCGTCCCGATTTTGGAGGTGAACACCAGCTCGGGGTCGAAGTCCATGAGAATCTTGTTGCCATAGTCGTACAGGCCGTTGTTCACGGCGACGAGGTCGGGTTTGGTGCAGGGGGACACCACCTCGCACACCGCGCGCAAGATCGCAACGACCTCATCGACGTTGCGTTTGCTGATCGTTGCGTCATAGCGGCGGATAAGCCGCGTGAGGTTGTCGCTTCTGGTGTCGTAGACGCCCTTGGCGTCCCCCTCCGACTGGTACACGCCCACGTCGTAGTTTCCGTCCCCCTCGTCTGCCGCCCAGCAGATGAGCTTGGCGTGGTGGAGCCACTTGATGGCAAGCGCAATCTGGAGGGGCAGAAGCTCCCTGAGCTTCTTGAGGCGCTCTCCCGGCGGCTTCTGGTCGGGGTAGGCGTCCTTCAGTTTTGCGCCGATTGGGGCATTTTCGTCACGAGGACCGAGGTTGTACCTCTCAATGGCGTTGTTGGTGGCTTGGAGCAGCTCATTCTCAATGGTTTCTGGGGACGGGATGCTGTCCATGTCGATGCCCCCAAGATAGTCTTCGGTCACGGTTCTTATAAGCTCGTTATACGTCTGTCCCATGGCTTCTCCTCCGAATCTTTCGCGGTGTTTTTAGAATGTTTTACCGTGACATTCGGTGACTGAGAAGACCTCGTTATCTGCAAAAGCGCAGGTAGAAGGGCTTTCTGTTCATAAATGAGCGGAAAGTCGGTGTGCTGTTTTCGTGAAGTGAGGACGCCGCGGCGGAGAAGGTGGCGCACGGCAGGTTTGGCAGGTGCGCGGCAGGGGTCGGCGCGGCGACTTCCTGCCGCCCTTCCTTCTGAGGCGATGGGGGCTGAGAGGGCGCTGGCAGTCCTGGCAGCCTAAATAGTACATGGACACAGGTAAGACCGTCCCCTGCCTTTTCGTGTACGTCTTCTTCCACCGCTACCCGTTTTGCGGTGGCGGGAGGGGCTGCCAGGGTTGCCAGTCCCGCGTTGCGAGCCTGCGGGCGGGGGTTTGGGATGGCAGTTCGGGCCTGAAAAGCCCTGCCGCAAGACTGCCGCGAGGCCGCAACGGCGTCGCCCCGATCATGCAACGACGGGATGAGGAGCGTGCGAGCGTGCGTTGCAAGTGCGGGGCTTGCCCTGCCGCTTATGGTGACTTTATGGAACTGTTTTCCGAAAAACGCGGCGTGAAAACGGGCGCGTCTCTCTCGTTGCCCTCAGCATCGGTCTTCCCGGGCGATGTGCCTAAAATCAAGCGACATTTTCCCCGTTTGGCAAGAATGGCACAGCGGGGTAAGATGGCATCAGGCCGTTTGAGGCCTCGTGCTCTGGCGCTTCCGTCTTCTCGGAGCGCTAACCACTGGATGCAGGTGGCGTCTCCCATGACGCCTTAAGAGGCTGCCTCGGGGAAACAGAGCCTCCCCACGCCATGTCCGATGCACCAAACCCCTGCTCGGGCTGGGCAAGGCCAAAAGACCGCTGCAGGTCGGCTCGCGGGACGCGCGAATTGGGTTTCGCCGATTCCCGCATGTCAGGAAGCGCGGATGTGCGTATCGCATCCGATGGGAGCGCCTTCTGGCCAGGATGCACGCCGCTATTGCGGCTGTGCCTGTTGCCAGGAGGCAGTCATGGCTACAAACGAAACCGATTCCATTTTTCTCATCGATTCCCAAGAGACCGCATTCATGCTGGGCATCAGCTCTCGCACGCTCGCGAACTGGCGCTGCAAGGGCCGAGGGCCTGCGTACATTCGCCTGGGCAAGAAGCGCTCCCCTGTGATGTATCGCGTGAGCGACGTGCAGGACTGGATTGTCGAACATCAGGTAAAGGCGAGCGGAGATGCTCGCCGATAGGCGACGCAAAGGAAGGGAGGTAAAACATGTCCCGCGTCGCCCTTGAGCTTGGAGAGACAAGCATTGACCGCGCAAAGATTACGCCGACGCCCGACGGTGGCTATCGCATGCAGTGGAGCATGCGCTTGCTGAACGGGCGTCTCATCAAGAAGACGACCAAGGGGAAGTGCACCAAAGGCGAGCTGCGCCGCCGCGCTCATGCCCAAGCTGAGGAAATTCTCGCAACAGGCGGGGGCAGCACTCCTTGGAAGGGCTCGTCGAGCATGCGCGACTATATCCGCAAAGAGGTAATCCCCGGAATCGAGCGCACCGATGATTCCATCTTGCGACCCCGAACACGGGATAAATACTGCCACGTGCTCAATCTCGCGGCGGAGGCGTTTGGGGGCTTTCGCATCGCGGACGCGGTTCGCCCGCGCAACCTCGAAGGCATCTTGGAGGGGATGGCAAGGCGCCACGGCACCTCTACCGCCAAGCATTGCCAAAAGACGGTGAGCAAATATGTTCTTGAGCCTTTGGTGCGCGACGAGGTAATCGCCCACAACCCCCTCAAGAGCTTCAAGCCGCGCCTGCCTGAGTGCCGCATGACAAACAAGGCTCCGGGCGGACAGGCGCTCACGCCGGAGGAGCGCGGGCGCGTGCTCGAATACCTGCTTGCGATTGACCCCAATGATGTAAATCCGCCGAAAAGAGGGCGCTATACCGTTGAGGATGTGCGCAATCTGCGCCGCGCTGTCGTTGAGATCACGCTGCTGCAGGCAGTGACGGGGCTTCGCATCAACGAGGCGAGACTGCTCAGCCGCGCGAACGTTGAGGACAAGGACGGCTTGCTTAGTGTCACCGTGACGACCGAGGTGTCAAAGACCCATCGCGGGCGTACCATCCCCATCCTTGACGAGCGCGTTGCCGAGCGCATGAGGGCGCGGCTGGAAAGAGTGGGGGCCGAACCAGGCGCGCTGCTGTTCCCCGCCCCCGCGGCTCCTGGCCGCGCGTGGGACATCAGCAACGCGGAGCGTGCCATTAAGAAGCTCTATCACGAGTTGGCAGACGCCTTGGGCATACCCCTTCTCGATAAGGTCTCGACCCATGTCTGGCGCGCGACCCTCAACACCGAGTGGATGCAGAAAGGCGTTCCCGATTTGATTCGCTCGGCGTATTTCGGGCACAGCCCCGAGGTGAATCGCAACTACTATACGGATACGACCAACGTCTCCGTTTTGGTGGACATGCTCCGTACGACCTAGGGGTTCGAGGTAATCTGTATGGTAATACGTATGAGCGTGATTTTACGTGATTTTACGTGATACCGAGTGACACTGTTTTGGTCGAAAAATAGGGTTTGAGCTGGGATGATACAGCGTGTGACCTCGGGAAACCAAAATTTGAAAAGGGTGCCCGGAGGTCGTAGGTTCAAATCCTGCCCCCGCGACCAAGAACTTGCAGCTCGTCGGCCTAGCCGGCGGGCTTTTTTGTTATTCCGGGACTGTTTTCTCAGCCCAATTCTCAGCCTCCCAAACAAAATCTCGATCTGTAACATCTAGACCCGATTTGGGCGGCTAGATGTTACAGATCGAGACGTTTCGGCAGGACGGTCTTCGTTTGTCTCAATCTGTAACACGAGGGACGGATTTTGCCGAGTTGTTGTTACAGATTGAGATTTTCAGGCAGGCGGGTTTGGTTTGTCTCGATCTGTAACAGGTAGGGGTCAAAAGTGGGCCTAGATGTTACATATCTAGATTGTTGAGGATGGGTCGAGAGGAATATCTCGATCTGTAACAGTAAGACCCGGTTTTGCTGAGTAACTGTTACAGATTGAGACAAACCGACGGGCCGTTCCGCCCCATCCACCTGCCGCCACCTGATATTCGCCGATTTCCGTTGCGCTGCTGTATTCCCATGCCATATCCTCTAGACAACTACGCGGCATCATCGCCGCCGCGCCTACAAGAGAGGAATGTCCATGACCACACCTGCATCCAAGCTGCTCCAGCCCATTACGGTTGGCCCCCTTGAGCTCAAGAACCGCATTATGTTTCCGCCGCTGACCACCGGCTACGAGGAGCGTGACGGTTCCATCGGCGAGCGCAGCCTGGCTTTTTACGAGCGCTTGGCCCGTGGCGGCGTGAGCTACATCGTCATCGGCGACGTCGCTCCCGTCATGACCGCGAGCCCCACGCCCAAGCTGGCAACCGACGCCCAGATCCCTACGTTTAAGGCACTGGCCGACGCCGTCCACAAGCACAGCGCCAAGGTCGCGCTGCAGCTGTTCCACCCCGAGTATGACGTGCCCGGTGTCGGCCGCATGGTCATGGGATCCATGGCCGCTGCCAAGGCCGCGCAGGAGGCCAAGGCCGCCGGCGACGAGGAGACCTTTGCCGCCAAGATGGCCGAGTCCAACGAGATCCGCAATCAGGCCTACGCCAAGCTGCACCACGACATGCAGCACTTTGTGAACGAGGCAAGCGTAGAACAGCTCACCCAGATCAAGGAAGCCATCGCTGCCTCGGCCGCCCGTGCGCAGCAGGCCGGCATCGACGCCATCGAGGTCCACGGCGATCGCCTGGTGGGTTCGCTGTGCTCGGCCATCCTCAACCAGCGCACCGACGAGTACGGTGGCTCGTTCGAGAACCGCGTTCGCTACGCGCTCGAGGTCGTCGCTGCCATTAAGGAAGCCGCGCCGCAGCTGATGGTGGAGTACAAGCTCCCCGTGATCATGGAGAACCCCGACGGCACGCCGCGCGGCAAGGGCGGCCTGCAGCCTGACGAGGCCTGCGAGTTCGCCAAGCTGCTCGAGGGCGCGGGCATCGACATGATCCAGGTTGCACAGGCCAACCACACCGGCAACATGGGCGACACCATTCCGCCCATGGGCGCCATGCCCTACAACTGGACGCTGCCCGTGGCCGAGCGCGTCAAGGCCCTGGTCTCCGTGCCGGTGGCAACCGTGGGCCGTGTCATCTCGGTCGAGGCCGGCGAGAAGATTCTGGAAGACGGCGCGGCCGACATCATCGCCTATGGCCGCTCGCTCATGTGCGACCCCGACATTGCGCTGAAGGCTGCCACGGGTGAGCCCATCCGCGAGTGCCTCAACTGCAACAAGGGCTGCGTCGATGCGATTCAAAACCGCAAGTACATCTCGTGCGTGCTCAACGCCGAGAACGGCGACGAGGCGACCGTCGCCATCAAGCCGGGCGAGGGCGACAAGAAGATCGCCGTGGTGGGCGGCGGTATTGCCGGCCTGGAGGCCGCACGCGTGGCGGCCAAGCGCGGCTACGATGTGACCGTCTACGAGGCGAGCGATCATCTGGGCGGCCAGATTGTGCTGGCGGCCGCGCCTCCGCGCAAGGACGAGATCATGCGCTCGGTCGAGTATTACGAGAAGATTCTGCCCGGCCTGGGCGTGAAGGTTGAGCTCAACCATGCCGCTACTACTGAGGACCTCAACGCCGCCGACGCCGCGATTGTGGCCGTGGGCGCGCACGACGTGGTTATCCCCGTTCCGGGTGCCGACTCGGAGAAGGTCGTCTCGAGCTGGGACGTGCTGGCCGGCAAGGCGGAGCTTACGGGCCGCGTCGCTGTCATTGGCGGCGGCCTGGTGGGCACCGAGACTGCCGAGTACCTGCTGCAGCACGGCTGCGAGGTGGCGATCGTGGAGATGCTCGACAAGATTGCCGCGGGCGAGTCCGAGACCATTCTGCCGCTGATTATGAGCGACTTTGCAGAGCACAACGTGGAGCAGCACGTGAAGACCCGCCTGACCGCCATTACCGACGAGGGCGTGGAGGCCATTCGCACCACCGAGGACGGCGCCGAGGAGCCGGTGAAGATCGCCTGCGATTACGTGGTGATGGCCGTGGGCTCCAAGGCCAACGCGTTTGACCTGGACGGCGTGACGGTGCCCGTGACCTGCGTGGGCGACTGCTCGGGCGAGCGCACTGCCGACATTGCGAGCGCCATTCGCACGGCGTATCACGCGGCCAACGAGCTGTAGTTGAACATCGCGGCGGGGCGGGGCGGTAGCACGGATCCGTCTCGCCCGGCTGCGTCCCATCGGGTGTCAACCGGGGCGGGGTCTGCAAGCGCAGCAGGCCCCGCCTTTTTGTTTTGCTCTGATGGATGGCAATGCGCGGTAATCATGAGGAGTGAGGACATCTACTACCTTGCAGGCCGCTCAAAATTATTGGGGGAGGGTTTAATAACTATTCCCTCTAGACCAAAGGACATAAAGAGATGCCAATTTTGTTGGCAAACGAATGACGATTAGCTGCGAGCTAGCTACCAGCGTAAATAATCGATAAAGAAACGCCGTAAATAGGTGTCAAATGCCCAGATAATGCCGCGTCTATTTTAATTAACTGCTTTGAGCAAACAGCAAAATGCTACTATCTAACAAGCACGTAAGAAAGCAGATTAACGGTTAAGGCTAAGAAGTGGCAGGTATGTCGGAAGCAACTAGGACTCGCACGCATGCGCCCGAGGTTAGGCAGCGCGCCGTCGAGATCCTCCAAGAGGGGGTCGGTCACCGCGCCCTCGCCGCAAAGCTTGGCATTCCCCAGGCCACGGCTCGTCAGTGGGCCCGCGCATATGCCGTGGGCGGTGCCGACGCCGTGCTCAATGCGGGCGCTCGCCATCACACCTATTCGTACGACGTAAAGCTCGCCGTGGTTAAGGACCGTTTGGAAAACGGCCTGACGGTTCGCGAGGCTATGATCAAGCACAAGATTCCCAGCGAGTCTTCAGTCAAGGCTTGGTGCCGCCAGTATCGCGAGAGCGGTGAGTCCGCGCTGGTCGATAAGCCGCGCGGTCGCAAGCCGCGCGTTAAAAAGGCGGAATAGCGAACGGGATGGTGCGCCCACAGGGGCGCATTTTTCTTGCCGCCCCTCTGCTCCAATGCGGACAGACTCCTTACCCCGTACGCCTAAAACTCCCCAGTTGACCGAAAACCTGCCGCCGCTATTCCTCAATTGAGCTATAACGTTAAACAATTGCAGCGTTTTTGCATGGGGGAGTGATGGTATGACGCTACTGTATTTCCTTACCCTGTTTCCGCTGGTACCGGCGCTGGGCATGCTGCTCGCGCGCGGTGACCGCGCCCGCGATGCGGTGGGGCTCATAGGCTCCGGCATTATTATGGCGGTGACGGTTGTAGTCGCCGTCATGTTTTTTGGCACGGGTCCGCAGAGCTTTGAGGTTGCCCCCGGTACCTCGCATGTGCTCTCGATCATCAGCTCCGTCATCGACGTCATCCTGTGCGCCGTAATCCTGTACAACGCGTACAAATATAGGAACGCGCTCACCACGGTGCTCGGCGTGGTGCAGCTGGTGGGCTCGCTCGCCTTTGCAGCCATGACGCTGCCCGCGGCCGAGGCCGTCACGGCGACGCCGCTCTACCTGGACTACATGAGCGTGATCATGGTCCTCGCCGTCGGTATCGTCGGCAGTCTAATCTGCGTGTATGCCCTGGGTTACATGAAGGACTTCCAGGCCCATGACGAGCACGAGGCCGCGCTGCGCGGGCAGACCGCGCCCGACCGTCGCCCGCAGTTCCTGGCGCTTATGTTCCTGTTCCTCTCGGCCATGTTCGTCATCGTGACGAGCGATAACCTTGAGTGGCTGTTCTGCGGCTGGGAAATCACCACCGTGTGCTCGTTCCTCATGATTGGCTACACGCGCACGCCCGAGGCCATCAAGAACGCCTTCACCCAGATCATCCTCAACATGCTGGGCGGCATCGCGTTTTTGGCCGGACTCATGTACCTGCACGTTAACGGCATGCCGCTGACCATCTCGGGCATGATCGAGCTTTCCGGCGCCGGAACCGCGCAATCCGCGCTGCTGGTGATGCCGGTCGTTCTGCTGTCGCTCGCCGCCCTTACCAAGGCCGCGCAGATGCCGTTCCATACCTGGCTGCTCGGCGCCATGGTTGCCCCCACGCCCACGAGCGCCCTGCTGCATTCGTCCACCATGGTCAAAGCCGGCGTGTTCCTAATGGTCAAGCTGAGCCCGCTCTATGCCATCTATCCCGTGACCGGCTTTATGGTTACGAGCGTGGGTGCCATCACGTTTTTGCTCGCGGCCCTCATGGCCATCTCGCAGAGCAATGCCAAGCGCGTGCTCGCATTCTCCACCATTTCCAACTTGGGTCTCATCAGTGCCTGCCTGGGTGTCGGCGCGCCCGAGGCCGTATGGGCGGCCATCTTCCTGATCTTGTTCCACACGGTGGCTAAGTCGCTGCTGTTCCTGTGCGTAGGCACCGCCGAGCACCATATCGGCAGCCGCAATATCGAGGACATGGACGGCATGTTCAGCCGCATGCCGCACCTGACGCGTCTGATGATGCTGGGCATTATGGGCATGTTTGTGGCGCCGTTTGGCATGCTCGTGTCCAAGTGGGGCGCCCTGGTGGCGTTTGCGCAGACCGGCAACGTGCTAATGATCATGGTACTTGCCTTTGGCTCGGCCGCGACGTTCTTCTTCTGGGGCAAGTGGCTTGCCAAGCTTTCGGGCGTCGACCCCACGGCTCAAAACGTTGAGGCCAATGTCCATAAGACCGAATGGATGGCCCTCAACACCATCGCCGCGCTGCTGATTCTGTGCTGCGTGGCGTTCCCGGTTATCTCGAGCGGTCTGGTGTCGCCTTACTTGGCCATGGTGTTTGGCCGCGTGCCGTACGTTATCGGCAAGGACGCCATGTATCTGATGGTGGTTATCGTGGCGTTTATCGCCGTGGTGCTGCTGACTTCATTCCGCGTGAGCAATAAGCCGCACGTCAACGTGTACCTTTCGGGCGTGGGAACCGATAAATATCGCCATTTCCGCGGCTCGATGGGACACGAGGTAAAGGCTGAAAAGCGCAATTGGTACTCGGAGGACGCCCTTGGCGAGAAGCGTATTGGTCCCGCGGGTAGCGTCGTGTGCTGCAGTATTATCTTGTTTGCGCTGCTGTGTTGCGCGTGGATTGGGCCCGAGCGGCTTGCCATGAGTGCGCCCTCGGTGCTGCGCGGCAAGTATTTTGAAGGCTCGGGCGTCGTGGGCATATTTATTGGTACCGTGGTGTTTGCCCTGCTGGCGCCTTTGGTTGGTGGCCTGATCGACGGCGTTGACCGCAAACTTTCGGCCCGTATGCAGGGCCGCGTGGGCCCGCGCCTGCTCCAGCCTTTCTACGACGTTGCCAAGCTGCTGCGCAAAGCCCCTGCCAGCGTAAACACCATGGACGATACCTATATGGCGTGCGCGCTCATCTTTACCGTCGTGGGCGGCGGCATCTTTGTGTCGGGCTCTAACACGCTACTGTGCGCTTTTATGGTGACGCTCGCCGCGATCTTTGTGGTGTTGGCGTCCGCCTCGACGCAAAGCCCGTTTGCCCAGGTTGGCGCCGATCGTGAGTTACTGCAGGTTATGAGTTACGAGCCCGCCGTTTTGCTGATGAGCGTGGGCCTGTACCTTGCCACCGACAGCTTTGATTCCATCGCCGTGACGGGGCAGTCGGCCCCCATCATCGTGTACAGCGCGCCCATTTTCCTGGCGCTGCTCGCGGTGCTTACCATCAAGCTGCGCAAGTCGCCGTTTGACCTTTCGTACTCGCATCACGCGCATCAGGAGATCGTCCAGGGCGTCGCCACCGAGATGAGCGGCGGCACGCTGGCCAAGATGACCCTTATGCACTGGTGCGAGACCGTGCTGTTTTTGATGTGGGTGGGCATGTTCTTTGTCTGGGACAACCCGGTGAGCTGGGTCGTGGCCCTGGCCGTGATGGCTGCGACATATTTTGTCGAGGTGCTGATCGACAACACCTTCGCACGCAGCACCTGGCGCAGCTGCTTTAAGCTCGGCTGGGGCGTGGCGCTAGTGTTTGGCCTGCTCAACCTTATGCCCATCCTCGTTGACGTGTTTATTTAGGAGGCGGCATCCATGGATCATAAAATGTCGCGCTCGCCGTGGGTCATTCATTACGACGGCTCGAGCTGCAACGGATGCGATATCGAGGTGCTGGCCTCGCTCACGCCGCTGTTCGATGCGGAGCGCTTTGGCGTGGTCAACACCGGCAACCCCAAGCATGCGGACATCTTTTTGGTGACGGGGTCGGTCAATGCCCAGAACCTGCCCGTCGTGCGCCAGATCTACAGCCAGATGCTCGAGCCCAAGTGCGTGGTGGCGTGCGGCATTTGCGCGTGTTCGGGCGGCGTATTCCGCGATGCCTATAACGTGATCGGCGGCGTGGACCGCGCGATTCCCGTGGACGTGTATGCGCCCGGGTGCGCCATTCGTCCCGAGACCGTGATCGATGCCATCGTGGAGGCGTGCGGCATCCTTGATCAGAAGGAGGCCGTGATGCGCGCCGGCGGTGACCCGCTTACCGTGGGCGGCGCTGCTACCTGGGATGGCGGCGTCGAGTTGGGCGAGGACGGGTTCGTGGCTGCAGCTGGGGCCGGGGCTGACGGTGCCGGTGACGCGCCTGCCGAGAAACCCGCAGCGCCTGCCGCTGGTGACGCACCTGCTGAGACGCCCGTCGCTGCAAAGGAGGCCGAGTAATGCAAAAGGCTATCTATACCACCGTCGGGCTCGACGAGCTCCTGCCGCATGTGCAGGCGCTCAAGGGCGTCGGCGCGCGCTTTGTGCAGATGCACGCCGAACGCAACGTCGACGACGGCACGTATCGCCTGGTCTATACATTTATCAACGTTCGTGCTGCTCAGGAGCATATTGTGCAGGACGGCAACTATGCGATCGAAAACCTGGTGGTTGAGGGAATTGATCAGTACCAGGAGATTCCGTCTATCAGTTCGTACTATCCGGCGGTATTCCCGTTTGAAAACGAGGCCCACGACCTGTTTGGTCTTGCCATTACCGACATGCAGATCGACTTTAAGGGCTTTTTCTACCAGGTCTCGACTGCCGAGCCCATGAGCGTTATCACGCCCGAGGTGAAGGCCGCGCGCGAGAAAGCCATGAAGGTCCGTGCGGCTGCCGAGGCCAAGGCGCGCAAGGTCGCGGCCGAGAAGGCCGCCACGGCTGCGGCTGCTGCAGGGGAAGGCGCTGCGAGCGCCGGCGATGCCGCGGGCGTCGCTGCTCAGCCCGCTGCGACTGCCGGCTCCGATGCCCAGCATGACGATGCCGCTGCCAAGGCCGCGCTCAAGGCTGCCGAGATGGAGGCAAAGCTCGCTGCCATGGATCCCGAGAAAGCGGCCAAGGTCCGCGCGGCGCTTGCCGCCAAGGCCGCCCGCGACAAGCAGAAAAAGGAGGCGTAAGGTCCATGGCTCATCGCTCCGTAATTCCGTTTGGCCCGCAGCACCCGGTGCTGCCCGAGCCGCTTCATCTGGACCTAGTGATCGAGGACGACCGCGTCATCGAAGCAATTCCGCAGATCGGCTTTGTGCACCGCGGACTCGAGAAGCTCACCGAAAAGCGCGATATGCATCAGTTTGGCTACATCGCCGAGCGCATCTGCGGCATCTGCGCCGTGGGCCATAGCTGTGGCTACGCCAGCGCCTGCGAGCGCATGCTCGGCATCGAGGTGCCTGGTCGCGTGCAGTATATCCGCACCATTCTGCATGAGCTTTCGCGCATTCACTCGCACCTGCTGTGGCTGGGCCTGCTCGCCGATGCCTTTGGCTTTGAGGCGCTGTTCTATCGTTCGTGGACGCTGCGCGAGCAGATTCTCAAGATCTTTGAGAGCACTTGCGGCGGTCGCGTGATTCTGTCGATTAACGAGATTGGCGGCCTTAAACACGACATTGAGGATTCCGAGCTGGCGGGTATTGTCCAGACGCTCGACGCTATGCGCCCTGACTACGAGGCCGTGGTGCATACATTTTTGGACGACAATAGCTGCGGCGAGCGCCTGCATAGCGTGGGCGTGATCAGCAAGAAGGACGCGCTGGATCTGTCGATGGTCGGCCCGTTCGGTCGCGCCTCGGGCGTGGATTATGACGTGCGCATGTTCGGTGACGGTGCCTATGCGGACTTGGCTGCGTTTGAGCCGATTGTTGCCACCGATGGCGACTGTTATGCCCGCTGCCAGGTGCGTTGTGCCGAGGTTACGCAGGCCATGGACATTATCAAGGAGCTTGTCGGCAAGATTCCGCACGACGGTATCGGCGGGCGTACCAAGCTCACGCCGGCCGACGGCGCGCGCGGCGAGGTTGTGATTGAACAGCCGCGCGGCGAGGCATATTACTATGTGCGCGGTAACGGCACCAAGAACCTGGACCGTTTCCGCGTGCGCACGCCGACGTCGCAGAACCTGGCGGGTCTGACGCATGCGCTGCAGGGCGTGCTCCTTGCTAACGTGCCCATGATTATCCTGACCATCGACCCCTGCATTAGCTGCACGGAAAGGTAGGCGCGGCATGAGTTTACTGACATTTGCCAAGACGGCCTTGGGCTCTATGGTCAAGCAGCCGGTAACGGTGTGCTATCCGCAGGAGAAGCTCGCGGCACCCGAGCGCCTGCGCGGGCATATCGTTAACGACATGAACGTGTGCATCTGCTGTGGCATGTGCGCGCGCCGCTGCCCGGCGGGCGCACTCGCGGTCGATCGCAAGGGCGGAACGTGGTCGATCGACCCGTATGCCTGTGTGGTGTGCGGCGAGTGCATCGAAAGCTGTCCTAAACACTGCCTGAGCATGGACACCGCGCGCACTCCAGTCGCGGCGGACAAGACTCCCACAGTAGAAACCAAGCCGGAATAGCGTTGGGATGGGGCTGGTATAGCGCTGGAATAGGGGCCGGTGGGGCAAAAATGCCCCACCGGCCCCGCGCGTGAACGCGCGG
>CABUVH010000034.1 GCA_902494935.1 uncultured Collinsella sp. | reverse complement strand
CGGCTCTCTGGAGGGCGATGCTCCGCTCATCGGTGCCGCCGAACACCTTCTTGCTTCGTTGAAGTAAACATAACTACCAAGTGTGCCTTCTGAGGTGCCGCAGATTGACGTGAAAGAGGAGCGAAGCGTACTTCGGTACGCGAGCGACGGTTTGAACGTCAAGGTGCGGCGTCTCAGAAGGCTGTTTTGAGAAAGGTTGAGTCGAACATGACCGTTGATCCTTTGATCCAGTCCCTGAAGGGCAAGCTCGTCGTGAGCGTTCAGGCGTATATGGGCGAGCCGCTTCGTACGCCCGAGACCATGGCTCAAATGTCTCGAGCTTGTGAGCTCGGCGGCGCCGCCGCCATTCGCTGCCAGGGTCTTGCCGACATTGCCGCCATTAAGGGTCGCTGTGAGGTTCCCGTCATCGGCCTGTGGAAAGATGGGCACGAGGGCGTTTACATCACGCCGACGCTGCGTCACGCTCGCGCCTGCGTTGCTGCCGGTGCCGATATCGTGGCGATCGACGCCACCGATCGTCCGCGCCCCGATGGCAAGACGGTCGAGGATACTTTCCGCCCGCTGCACGAGGAGGGTGTGCTCCTGATGGCGGATTGTGCCACCATCGAGGATATTCGTCGTGCTGTTGACATGGGCTTCGACCTGGTGTCCACCACGCTGTCTCATGGTGTTGCCGCTATCGATTGCACCATGGCCGACGGTCCCGATCTGCCGCTCCTGCGCCAGGCGACTGAGGAATTCCCCGGCCTTCCCATCATTTGCGAGGGTCGCGTGCATACGCCCGAGGAGGCTCGCGCTGCGATCGATGCTGGCGCCTGGGCCGTTGTCGTCGGCACCGCCATCACGCACCCCACGAGTATTACGAGTTGGTTCAAGGCTGCGCTTGAGGCGTAAGACAGGCCTCGTATCCGCTCAGGGCGGTATACTCAATATAGGCAATTGACCGCGCGGGATCCGGGTTGCTGGGTCCCGCGCTTGTTTTCGGGAGGCAGCACATGCAAAAGGGAGATGCCATGGATGCGGCGGAGCGCTCGGAGCGCATCCCCGATATCGTCATCATCACCGGAATGTCCGGATCGGGCCGCACGCAGGCCATGCACGTGTTCGAGGACATGGGCTATTTTTGCATCGATAACCTGCCTCCGCGTCTCATCGCCCAGCTTGCCGAGCTCGTCGGCATCAATACGGGCGTGGGCAGGCATCTCGCCGTTACCTGCGATTTGCGTAGCCAGGGACTGTTTGACGAGTTGCTCGATGCGGTCGCCGCGCTCGAAGAGCGCGAGATGAGCTGCGACATCGTGTTCCTGGAGGCTTCTGACGAGGTGCTGATTCGTCGCTACAGCGAAAATCGCCGCCGTCATCCCATTGCCAAGCCGGGGGAGACTACGGCCGATGCCATTCAGCGCGAGCGCCTTCAGCTTCAGGGCGTGCGCGACCGAGCCGATATGATTATCGACACGAGCCGTCTGCGCACCTCTGCGCTGCGTAACAAGCTACGTATGGCATTTTCCGAGCTGTCCGACCAGCAGCTCATGGACGTCCACGTGTTCTCGTTTGGCTTTAAGCACGGCATGCCCGTCGAGGCGGACATTATGATCGACGTTCGCTTCCTGCCTAATCCGTTCTACGATCCCGAGATGCGCACGATGACCGGTCTCGATAAAAAGGTCTCCGATTTTGTTCTGGACCACCCCAAGACGCAGGAGTTTTGGAAGGCTTGGACACAGCTGCTCGATACGGTGATGCCGGGCTATATCGCGGAGGGTAAGCCGCAGCTTTCTATCGCCATCGGCTGCACGGGCGGCCAGCACCGCAGCGTTGCCATTGCCGAGGCCACGGCACGTTATTTGGAAGGCGCCCAATATCACGTGAGCATTTCCCATCGCGACCTGTCGCGCGCCAACACGAAGGCATAGGCCTGCATGTCGTTTACCGCTGAGGTGCGCGACGAGCTTGCGCGCTGCGAACCCGAATGTGAATACTGCGATTTGTCGACGCTCGCCGCCCTCACGCGCGTGAGTGGTACGCTCTCGCTTACCGGCTCTGGGCGGTATCGTTTGACGGTTGCGACTGAGACGGGAGCCGTCGCGCGCACGATGATCACGCTGACGCATCGTATCCTTAAGCTCAAAACGGAGTTCACCGTCCGCAAATCTGTATTGCATAAGGTTCGAAACTACCTCATCACCTTGCCTGATCAGCCAGACCTGGATAAGGCTCTGGTGCTGCTGGGTATCCTCGACCGTAGGGGAGGACTTGTCGCCGGCGTACCCCGACATATCGTTGCCCGTCCTTGCTGTAGACTTGCCTATATCCGCGGCGCGCTCATCGCGGGCGGCTTCGTGGCCGATCCACGAGGCGATTTTCATTTGGAGATCGCGGTGCAGGGCGAGCAATATGCCAAGGGGCTTTGCGATCTGTTGGAGCAGATTGGGGTCCATGCTCGTGTTAATGCACGGCGGGGGTCATATGCCGTGTACATTAAGAGCGCCGAGGAAATCGAGCATCTATTAAAGCTCATTGGTGCCAAGCGCAGCGTTTCCGAGATTGAGGAGGCGCGCGCGGTCAAATTGGTTAAGAACGACGTGAACCGTCGTGTGAATGCCGAGCTGGCCAATCAGACCAGAAGCGCAGGTGCCGCCCAGCATCAGCTTGCGTTGATCGATGAGCTCGAACAGCGGGGTTTGCGCGACACGCTTCCGGACGCCTTGGCGGTCTTTTGCGACCTGCGCGAGCGCTATCCCGATCTGTCACTGCGCGATCTGGGGGAGATGGCTGACCCTCCCTTGTCGAAGTCTGCCCTGTACCATCGCGTTTTGAGGCTTGAAAAGCTCATTGAAGCAAACAGGTAGTTGAACGAAACTGCTTATATAGGGATTGAACTGCTGTTTTACTCTTTAAAACGTTTTAACGTAAATTTGATTTTCAATTTCGAGCATTCTCGTGAAATTCAAGTCAAAAAAAAGGTATATTAGGCGAGTGGTTAGTTTGTGGGCCTCAACGGCGGGCGCTGTAGCTCGCGGGGGCCTTACGAAAGGAGACACAATGGCAGTAAAGGTTGCTATTAACGGCTTCGGTCGCATCGGTCGTCTGGCTTTCCGTCAGATGTTCGGTCATGAGGGCTCCGAGATCGTCGCTATCAACGACCTCACCTCTCCCGATATGCTCGCTTACCTGCTGAAGTACGACTCCACGCAGGGCAACTACGCTCGCGATCACGAGGTCGTTGCTGGCGAGGATTCCATCACCGTTGACGGCAAGGAGATCAAGATCTACAAGGAGGCCGACGCCAACAACCTGCCTTGGGGCGACCTTGACGTCGACGTCGTTCTCGAGTGCACCGGCTTCTACACCAGCAAGGCTAAGGCTCAGGCCCACATCAACGCTGGCGCCAAGAAGGTCGTCATCTCCGCTCCGGCCGGCAGCGATCTGCCCACCATCGTGTACAACGTCAACCATGAGACGCTGACCGCTGAGGACAACATCATCTCCGCTGCTTCCTGCACCACCAACTGCCTCGCCCCGATGGCCAAGGGTCTGAACGACTTCGCTCCCATCGTGTCCGGCATCATGACCACCATCCACGCCTTCACCGGCGACCAGATGCCGCTCGACGGCCCGCAGCGCAAGGGCAACTTCCGTCGCTCCCGCGCCTGCTCCGAGAACATCGTCCCGAACACCACGGGCGCTGCCAAGGCCATCGGCCTGGTTCTCCCCGAGCTCAACGGCAAGCTCATCGGTGCCGCTCAGCGCGTCCCGACGCCGACCGGCTCGCTGACCAACCTCTACGCCGTCGTTGAAAAGAAGGTCACCGTCGACGAGGTCAACGCTGCCATGAAGGCCTACGCCGAGACCATCCCCGAGACCTTCGCCTACAACGAGGACCAGATCGTCTCCCGCGACATCGTCGGCGAGACCCACGGCTCCATCTTCGACGCCACTCAGACCATGTGCTCTGACCTCGGCAGCGGCCAGACCCTCGTTCAGGTCACCTCTTGGTACGACAACGAGAACTCCTACACCTCTCAGATGGTCCGCACCATCAAGTACTTCGAGAAGTTCGTTGCTTAATTTAGCTTTTAGCGAATAGCTCGTTGAGCGTCTAAAGAAGGGCGCGGCCTTATAGGGCTTACACCCTAGGGTCGCGCCCTTTTTATAAGAAATCGTCTGCCGTAATGGGAGGCAGACACGTACGAAAGGTAGAAGCAAACATGGCCTTTACCAAGAAGACCGTCCGCGACATCGATGTCGACGGCAAGCGCGTTCTCGTCCGCGTTGACTTTAACGTGCCTATCAAGGATGGCGTCGTTGGCGACACCACCCGCATCAAGGCTGCCCTGCCCACCATCAACTATCTCGTTGAGCACAACGCTCGCGTCATCCTCATGAGCCACCTCGGCCGTCCCGAGGGCACCGGCTTCCAGCCCGAGCTGTCCCTCGAGCCCGTCGCCAAGAAGCTCGCTGAGCTCTCTGGTCTCGACGTTGCCTTTGTCGCCGACACCTACGGCGAGAAGGCTGCTGAGGCTGTCGCCGCCGTCGAGCCGGGTAAGGTCCTCGTTCTCGAGAACGTCCGTTTTGACAAGCGTGAGAAGAAGAACGATCCCGAGATCGCCAAGAAGCTCGCTTCCTATGGCGACGTCTTCGTTCTCGATGCTTTCGGTACCGCTCACCGCGCCCAGGGTTCCGTCGTGGGCCCCGCCGCTTACCTGCCTGCCGTCGCTGGCTTCCTGCTCGAGAAGGAGGTCGACACGCTGACCGGCATCTTCGCCGAGCCCGAGCGTCCCTTCGTCGCCATCGTCGGCGGTTCCAAGGTTTCCTCCAAGATCGGCGTTCTCGATCACCTCATCGACTCCGCTGACACCCTGATTATCGGTGGCGGCATGGCCTACACCTTCTTCCTGGCTCAGGGCCTGACCGTTGGTCAGTCCCTCAAGGAAGAGGACTGGGTCGAGCGCGCCGGCGAGATGCTCAAGAAGGCCGAGGAGAAGGGCGTCAAGATCCTGCTCCCCATCGACAACCGCGTTGCTGATCACTTTGGCGAGGACGCTGTCCCCGAGGTTGTCGCTTCCGACGCTATCCCCGACGATCGTGAGGGTATGGACATCGGCCCCAAGACCGAGGAGCTTTACGCCGAGGCCGTCAAGGGCGCCAAGACCGTGTTCTGGAACGGCCCCATGGGCGTCTTCGAATTTGACAACTTCGCTCACGGCACCCAGGCTATCGCCGAGGCTGTCGCCGAGGCCGACTGCACCTCGATCATCGGCGGTGGCGACTCCGTCGCAGCTGTCAACAAGTTCAACCTGGCCGACAAGATGAGCTGGATCTCCACCGGTGGTGGCGCTTCCATGGAGCTCGTCGAGGGTAAGGCCCTGCCCGGAGTGGAGGCGCTTCTCGATGCCTAATCGCACCCTTCTTATCGCTGGTAACTGGAAGATGAACAACGACGTCGCCGAGGCCGCCAAGCTCGCCGACGAGCTGGCTCAGGCTCTGCCCGAGGTTCCGGCTGGCGTCGAGGTGCTCGTCTGCCCTCCGACCATCGACATCACCACGGTTCATGACCGCATTCAGGCTGCCCCCATCGCCCTCGGTGCACAGAACGTGTACTGGGAGGCCAAGGGTGCCTTCACCGGTGAGTCCTCTTGCGACATGCTCAAGTCCGCTGGCTGCACCTACTGCATCATCGGTCACTCCGAGCGTCGCGACTACTTCCACGAGACCGACGAGGACCAGAACAAGAAGGCTAAGGCTCTCGTTGCCGCCGGTCTTGTTCCCGTCTTCTGCTGCGGCGAGTCCCTCGAGGTCCGCGAGGCTGGCACCTATGTCGAGCACGTCGTGAACCAGGTCAAGGCTGGCCTTGCTGGCCTTGAGATCACCTGCCCCAAGCAGGTCGTCGTCGCCTACGAGCCCATCTGGGCCATCGGCACAGGCAAGACCGCTACCGCCGAGGACGCTCAGGAGGTCTGCGGCGCTATCCGTGAGACCCTCAAGGAGATGTTCGGCGAGGAGCTCGCCAACGGCATCCGCGTGCTGTATGGCGGTTCCGCCAAGCCCGGCAACATCGCCGAGCTCGTCGCCAAGCCCGACGTTGACGGCGCCCTCGTGGGCGGCGCTTCGCTCAAGGCTGCCGACTTCGCCTCTATGGTCGTCAAGGCAGGCGAGTAGGACATATGGCACAACGTCATCTTCCTGCACTCCTGATCATCATGGATGGTTGCGGCCTTGCTCCGGCCGATGGCGAGAACGCCGTCGCCGCTGCCAAGACGCCCTTCCTTGATAGCCTGTACGAGAAGTACCCCCACACCACGCTCGGCGCTTCGGGCGAGGACGTGGGTCTTCCCGATGGCCAGATGGGCAACTCCGAGGTGGGTCACCTCAACATCGGTGCCGGACGCATCGTGTTCCAGGAGCTTTCGCGCATCAACAACGCCATCAAGGACGGCTCCATCGCCAAGAACGAGGTTTTTGTCAAGGCTATGGACGACGTCAAGGCTGACGGTAAGACTCTCCACCTCATGGGCCTTATGAGCCCGGGCGGTGTTCATTCTCACATGAACCACGTCGAGGCTCTGGTCAAGATGGCTGCCGAGCACGGTGTCAAGACCGTTCGCGTCCACGCCTTCATGGATGGTCGCGACGTTGACCCGCAGTCCGGTGCCGGTTACATGAGTGAGTTCTGCGCCTTCCTGGCTAAGATCTCCGAGGAGACCGGTTGCGACGCTCGCGTTGCCACCGTCTCGGGCCGTTATTGGGCCATGGACCGCGATAATCGTTGGGAGCGCATCCAGCGCGCCTACGACGTCATGGTCAACGCGTCCGATGTTGATACCGACCCCGTTGCCGGTATCAAGGCCTACTACGAGAAGGATCCGCGCGGCGACGAGTTCGTCGAGCCCTTCGCTGCCCACAACGAGGGCATCCACGAGGGCGATGCGGCTATCTTCTTCAACTTCCGTCCCGACCGCGCTCGTCAGATGACCCGCGTGTTCACGGACAAGGAGTTCGACGGCTTTGAGCGCGAGCAGATCAAGCTTTCTCACTTTGTGACGATGACCGAGTACGATCCGACGTTTGACGTCGAGGTCGCCTTCCCCAAGACGTTCCCCGAGAACGTCCTGGCCGACGTTATCGCCGCCAATGGCCTGAAGCAGCTGCACACCGCCGAGACCGAGAAGTACGCCCACGTGACGTTCTTCCTCAACGGCGGCATCGAGGAGCCCAAGGAGGGCGAGGAGCGCGTGCTCGTCGCTTCCCCCAAGGTCGCTACCTACGATCTGCAGCCCGAGATGAGCGCTCCCGAGGTGACCGAGAAGCTCGTCGCCGCCATCAACGAGGATCGCGCTGATTTCTACATCGTGAACTTCGCGAACTGCGACATGGTTGGTCACACCGGTGTCTTCGACGCTGCCGTTAAGGCTGTCGAGGCTGTTGACGATGCCCTGTCCAAGGTTGTCCCGGCGATTCTCGCCAAGGGCGGCTTTGCACTGATTACCGCCGACCACGGCAACGCCGATCACATGTTCGACGTTGCTTCCGACGGTTCCAAGCATCCGTTTACGGCTCACACCACCAACCGCGTGCCGTTCATCATCGTTGATGAGAAGGCCAAGCTCACCGGTATCGAGGACGGCCGTCTTTCCGATATCGCTCCGACCATGCTCACCATGGCTGGTATTGAGCCTTCCGCCGAGATGACGGGCCGCGTGCTCGCCACCGAGGCCTAATAGAAAACAAATACCGTTTTCTAGTAAGGGGGTTGTCCACAACCGGACAACCCCCTTTTTGGTATTTCTGCCATTTCCACCCCGTCCTTGAGTGGCAGGTAGGGGAGAGCGGGGGATTGTGGTACAGTATTGGAGTTTGAACTGTTCTATTAAGGAGCTTATCTATGGGTCCGTTCCAGATTCTTCTGTTTGTCGTTTGGGCTGTCTCTGCCGTGGCGCTGACGATTCTCGTCCTGATGCATTCCGGTAAGGGCACCGGCGTTTCGGATATGATCGCTAGCTCGCTGTATAACTCCAGCTCTGCCACGGGCGTCATGGAGCAGAACCTCGATCGCCTGACGGTAATTATGGCCGTTGTTTTTGCCGTGTGCGTCGTCCTGTGCATGTTCTTCTTCCCGCAGGGCATCGTCGGCTACTAAGCATCGGCTTATATACGTTTGCAATGGGTCTCGCAGGTGCGGGACCCTTTTTGTTTACATATTTGTAACAGAGTCAAAATATCCCCACATACTTCGCCCAACTAAAGAAATTCTCGACCGTTAACCGGAATTAGCCCCAAATCGTGCATAAAATGCGCTACTGTATTGCGAAACGTTGGTCCGTTGTGCATAACCAGCCATAGCAGCGGGCGGCGTTTTGATGGTTCGGATCGGATTGTCTCGACATATGTCCGACTGAACATTTCTTTGTCCTATCTCATAAGGAGGATGGCATGGCTGATTCTATGTTCCACCAGCCCGTTATGGGTCGTCGCGCCTTTGTTGGCGGCACCCTCGCTGCGAGCTCCATGGCTTTTCTTGCCGCATGCGGCAAGAAGGGCGGCGACGCTTCCGGTTCTGAGTCCGGTTCGACGCTGAACTTCTACATCAACAACCCGGTCTGCATCGACCCCTACAATGTCCAGGAGGACCAGGGCACTCAGGTCGAGTACCAGCTCTTTGACGCTCTGACCTCTTATGACGCCGAGAAGGGCGAGATCGTCCCGCTGGCTTGCGAGTCCTTTGAGGCCAACGACGACGCCACCGAGTTTACCTTCAAGATCAAGAAGGCCAAGTTCCACAACGGTGACGACGTTACCTCCAAGTCCTTTAAGCTCGGTTGGGAGCGTCTGGTCAACACCAAGTCGGCCATCGCTACCGAGTACGGCCCTTCCGAGGTCTCCTATCACCTTTCCATGGTCGAGGGCTATGACGACCTGCTTGCCGGTAACGCTACCGAGCTCAGCGGTGTTACTTGCCCCGACGATGAGACCCTCGTCGTCAAGCTGTCTTCCGCTTACGCCGACTTCCCCTTCGTCGCCTCTCACCCGGCTCTGGCCCCGGTTCCCGAGTGCGCCGAGTCCGATGTCAAGAGCTTCTACCTTGCACCGGTCGGTAACGGCCCGTTCATGATGGACGGCAAGTGGGAGGATGGTCAGGAGATCAACCTCAAGAAGTTCGACGATTACTATGGCGACAAGGCCAAGATCGATGGCATCCACTTCCAGGTCATCAAGGACATGGAGACCGCTTACAAGGAGTTCCAGGCCGGTAACCTCGATGTCTGCGACGTTCCCGTTGCTCAGATTGACGCCGCCAAGAAGGATCGCGGCGTGTCCAAGGACGGCTACACCATGGGTGACGGCGAGCGCATGCTGCTCGGCGCCGAGCCTTCCACCTACTACCTGACCTGCAACAACACGGCCGAGCCGTTCAACAACGCCGACCTGCGCAGGGGTATCTCCCTGGCCATCAACCGTGAGGCCATCTGCAAGACCAACTTCAAGGGTACCCGTACCCCTGCCGACGGCATTGTTCCTCCGGGCATCGATGGCTACAAGGAGGGCGCATGGGAGTTCTGCGCCTACGACGTCGACAAGGCTAACGAGTACCTCGACAAGGTTGCTCCTGCTGGCGCTAACGGCGACCGTGGCATCAACGTGACCCTTTCCTACAACCAGGACGGTGGCCACAAGGAGATCATGGAGTCCATCATCGGCGACCTCGCCAAGGTTGGCGTTACCGCTGTCTCCGATACCCCCGAGTGGTCTGCCCTGCTCGAGCAGTATCAGAACTTTAACTATCAGTTCGGTCGTCTGGGTTGGATTGCTGACTACCCGATCATGGACAACTTCCTGTATCCGCTGTTCCACTCCGACTCCCTCGGTGGCGACAACCGCTCTGGTTACAACAACCCCGAGTTCGACGCCAAGGTCGATGAGGCCCGTACCACGGTTGACGACGAAGAGCGCGTCGCTAAGATGCAGGAGGCCGATGCAATGGTCGCTGCCGACTGCCCGGTCATCCCGGTGATGTTCTACACGCACACCATCGCCGGCTCCGATCGCATCAAGCACCTCTATGTCGATCCGCAGAAGCACGCCGATCTGGGTACCGCTGAGCTCGCCTAAGAGTTTGCAGCTTCCGTGAGGGTCAAGTATTTACGTAGACCTCATGGGAAACATACAGTTCTCCCTAACCTGGGGTAAACTGGCTGATGGTAATTTTGGGATGCCGGTCTGGCGATCGGCATCCCATTTAGGTTAATCCCTAGATAGGGGAGTGGTATGGGTAAGTACATCGTTAAACGTGTGCTTCAGTTCATCCCGGTGTTTTTGGGCGTTACGCTGATTTTGTTCGCCCTCCAGAATATCGTGCCGGGAGATCCGATCAAGCTGATCGGTGGAGACAAGGCTCTGTCCCCCGAGGTGGAGCTTCAGCTTCGCGTCCGCTATCACTTGGTCCAGTCGGACGAGGACGGCAACGCGATCCTTGACGAGAACGGCGACCCCGTTCAAACGTCGCTCGTGGACCGTTACTTGTATTACATGAACGGCCTGCTTCATGGCGATCTGGGCAATTCGTATCAGCGCAAGCTGCCGGTTACGGAAATCTTTGCCCAGAAGTATCCGTATACGGTCAAACTTGCCGCGTGCGCCATCGTGCTCGAGGCAATCATGGGTATCGGTGCGGGTATCATTTCGGCGGTAAAGCGTTATTCCTTCTGGGATATTTTGGTAACGCTCACCACGTCGATCCTCGTTGCCGTCCCGGCCTTCTGGCTCGGTATGTTGCTGCAACTGTTCTTTGGCGTCATTCTCAAGGACGCCACGGGCGGTGCATTCTCCATGCCGATCTCGGGTGCCGGCGGTGCCAGCTCTCAGTATCAGGATTGGATGCACTATGTGCTTCCGACCATTACGCTGGCTTCGGTTTCGACCGCTTATGCTGCACGCATTATGCGCTCGCAGCTGCTTGACGTCATGAACCAGGATTACATCCGTACGGCAAAAGCCAAGGGTCTCTCCAATCGCGCGATCATCATTAAGCATGCGCTTAAGAATGCACTCATCCCCGTCGTTACCTATATTGGTGTCGACTTTGGCGGCATGCTTTCGGGCGCCATCCTGACCGAGACGGTCTTTAACTGGCCCGGTATCGGCTATGAGGTCTATCGCGCCATTAGCATGCGTGACTGGCCCATCGTTATGGGCGGCGTTACGCTCATCGTCGTCGTCGTCATGGTGATCAACCTGCTCGTCGACATTAGCTATGCATTCCTCGACCCGCGCATCCGCCTTGGCGGTCCGTCGGATAAGGCCTAAGGGAGGTACGTCTCATGCAGGAAACTGATTCTCAGTCTCAGGAGCAGGCTACCGCCACCAAGGCCGCATCTGCTCCCGCCAAGTCCCGCACGCTGTGGGGCGACGCTTTTAAGCGTCTTCGTAAGAACAAGCTCGCCGTTATCGGTGTCTGCTGGATCATCATCGTCGTTGTGGTTGCCCTGACCGCAGATCTGTGGGCTAAGCCCTGGCTCGGTTCGCCAACGGCTTCCGACTCAACCACCATGGCCCAGACGTCGCTGATGGCTCCGTGTGCAGAGCACCCGTTTGGCACCGACGCCCTTGGTCGCGACATTCTCGTCCGCGTTATCTACGGTGCACGTGTTTCGCTTTCCGTCGGTATTATGGCCACTGCGATCTCCACGGTGATTGGTCTGGTCATGGGTGCTCTGGCCGGTTTCTACGGCGGCATCTGGGATACGATCATCATGCGCTGCGCGGATATCTTCCTGGCATTCCCGTACGTGCTTTTCGTTGTCGCCATGATCGCCGTTATCGGCCGTGGTCTTCAGAACGTCTTTTTTGCCATCGGCATTCTCGGCTGGCCTTCGATTGCGCGCGTCTTCCGCTCTGCAATCTTGACGGTCAAGGAAAACGATTATGTTGACGCTGCGCGCGCGATGGGTGCATCTGATGCTCGTATCGTCGTGCGTCACATCTTCCCGAACTCCGTCGCCTCCATCGTGGTCTACGCGACCATGAACATTGGTGGCGCCATTCTGACCGAGTCCGCTCTGTCCTTCCTCGGCATGGGCGTTATTCCGCCTACGCCTTCGTGGGGCTCCATGATTCAGGACGGTCAGCAGTATCTTCTGACTGCTCCCTGGATGATGATCATGCCCGGTCTGGCAATTCTCTCGACGGTGCTCGCCTTCACCCTGCTGGGTGACGGTCTGCGCGACGCCCTCGACGTCAAGATGAAGGACGCATAAGGATGAAGAAGAACAAGAACTATGTGGACCTGAAGGACCAGCCGGTTCCCGAGGGCCAGCATCTGCTCGAGGTCGATGACCTTAAGATGTATTTCCACACCGAGGATGGCGTTGTTCGCGCTGTCGACGGTGTCTCCTACACGCTCGATCGCGGCGAGACCCTGGGCGTCGTCGGTGAGTCCGGCTCCGGTAAGTCCGTGACCGCCATGACCATCATGGGTCTTATCTCGATGCCTCCGGGAAAGATCGAGGGCGGCGACGTTCGCTATCGCGGTCGTTCTATCCTCGAGATGACCGAGGAAGAGATGCAGCACATTCGCGGTAACGACATCGCGATGATCTTCCAGGATCCTATGACCTCCTTGAACCCGGTCTATAAGATCGGCAAGCAGGTGGGCGAGGGTCTTCGTCTGCACCGCGGCTACTCCAAGCAGGAGGCGCTCAAGCGTGCCACCGAGCTTTTGGACCTCGTTGGTATTCCCGAGCCCGAGAAGCGCGTCAATGAGTATCCGCACCAGTTCTCTGGCGGTATGCGTCAGCGCGTCATGATTGCCATGGCTCTTGCCTGCGATCCCGATATTTTGATTGCCGACGAGCCCACGACTGCCCTGGACGTTACCATTCAGGCTCAGATTATTGAGCTTATGCAGGAAATGCAGGAGAAGAACGGCAACGCCATCATCATGATCACCCATGACCTGGGCGTTGTCGCTGATATGGCCGACAAGATCATGGTTATGTACGCCGGCCGTCCCGTCGAGTTCGGTACTGCTGAGGAAATCTTCTACGAGAGCCGCCACCCCTACACCTGGGGCCTTATCCGCTCCATCCCGGAGCAGGCCATCGATGAGAAGAAGCCGCTTACGCCGATTCATGGCAACCCGCCTTCGCTCATGAACCTGCCCGAGGGCTGCGTGTTCTCTCCTCGCTGCCCCTATGCGACGGATAAGTGCCGCAAGCAGCGCCCCGAGCGTTTTGTTACCGAGTCTGGTCACTATTCTGCGTGCCACTACGCTGGCGACCCCGAGTTCCTCAAGAACGCTCCTGTGACGTCCCGTACGCGCAAGGATTCCAAGAAGGGAGGCGAGGCGTAATGGCAGATACCAACGAGCGTACTCCGCTGCTGAAGGTCGAGCACCTCTCTAAGGAGTTCCCCGCTGAGTCCGGCATGTTCGCCAAGCGCTTCTCCAAGCGTGTCGTCTCTGCTGTAAATGACATCTCTTTTGAGATTTATCCTGGCGAGACCTTCGGTCTGGTTGGCGAGTCTGGTTGCGGTAAGTCCACCACGGGCCGTACTATCATGCGCCTGACCAAGCCGACCGCCGGTAAGGTGTTCTTCCAGGGTAAAGATGTTGCCGAGATGAGCAAGCATGAGATCAAGGACATGCGTCGCGAGATGCAGTTTATCTTCCAAGATCCTTATGCTTCGCTCAACCCTCGTATGACCATCGGTGAGATCGTCTCCGAGCCCATGACCATTCACGGCGTGGGCACCAAGGAGGAACGCATTGAGCGCGTCCGCGAGCTTCTCGACGTTGTCGGACTGAACCCCGAGCACATCAACCGTTATCCTCATGAGTTCTCCGGCGGTCAGCGTCAGCGTGTCGGCATCGCCCGCGCGTTCGCTTTGAAGCCCAAGCTGATCATCTGCGACGAGCCGGTTTCCGCTTTGGATGTGTCCATTCAGGCCCAGGTTCTGAACCTGCTCAAGGAACTCCAGGACAAGTTCGGTACCGCGTATCTGTTTATCGCTCACGACCTGTCCGTCGTGCAGCACATTTCCGATCGCGTTGCCGTTATGTATCTGGGTAAGATGGTTGAGGTTTCGGACTGGAAGACGCTCTATAGCGAGCCTCACCATCCGTACACGCAGTCGCTGCTGTCTGCCGTGCCGGTTCCCGATCCGGATATCCAGAAGACCCGTAAGCGTATCATCCTCGCCGGCGACCCGCCGTCGCCGCTGGATCCGCCGACCGGCTGCCGTTTCCACACGCGCTGCCCGATCGCGCAGGGCATCTGCTCTGAGAAGCTTCCCGAGTTTAAGGAAGTCGCACCGGGCCACTGCTGCGCCTGCCACTTCGCGGAGCCGTTCCCGATCAAGGAATCGCACATCGACTTGTAGCCGGTTGTTATCGTCCGGGCCCGCCCTGAAGTTACTTTTCAGAACGTCCTCGGACATGCAAGAAACCCCCGCTGCGCACTTCGTGCGGCGGGGG
>CABUVH010000033.1 GCA_902494935.1 uncultured Collinsella sp. | reverse complement strand
GGTCACGGTGTCCAGGTCGACATACAGGCCGTCGGCAAGCTCGCCCACGGCGACCGAGACGCCGCCGGCGCCAAAGTCGTTGCAGCGCTTGATCAGGCGGCAGGCGTCGCCGCGGCGGAAGAGGCGCTGCAGCTTGCGCTCGACCGGGGCGTTGCCCTTCTGGACCTCGGCGCCCGAGGTCTCGATGGACTCGGTGTTCTGGGTCTTGGAGGAGCCGGTGGCACCGCCGATGCCGTCACGGCCGGTGCGGCCGCCCAGCAGGATGATCTTGTCGGTGGGGGCGGGGCACTCGCGGCGCACGTGGTTTGCCGGGGTAGCGCCCACGACGGCGCCGACCTCCATGCGCTTGGCCACGTAGCCGGGGTGATAGAGCTCGTTGACCTGACCGGTGGCAAGGCCGATCTGGTTACCGTAGCTGGAGTAGCCGGCGGCGGCAGTAGTCACGAGCTTGCGCTGCGGCAGCTTGCCCTCGAGCGTCTCGGAAACCGGGACGGTGGGGTCGCCGGCGCCGGTGACGCGCATGGCCTGGTACACATAGCTGCGGCCCGAGAGCGGGTCACGGATAGCGCCGCCCACGCAGGTGGCGGCACCGCCGAAGGGCTCGATCTCGGTCGGGTGGTTGTGGGTCTCGTTCTTAAAGAGGAATAGCCAGTCCTGGTCCTCGCCATCGACATCGACCTTCACCTTGACGGTGCAGGCGTTGATCTCCTCGGACTCATCGACATCGGTCATGACGCCGGTCTTCTTAAGGTACTTGGCGCCGATGGTGCCCATGTCCATGAGGCAGACGGGCTTGGCGTCGCGACCGAGCTCATGGCGCATCTCCATGTAGCGGTCGAAGGCCTGCTGCACCACGGCGTCGTCGATCGTCACGTCGTCCAGGACGGTGCCGAAAGTGGTGTGGCGGCAGTGGTCGGACCAATAGGTGTCGATTACGCGGATCTCGGTGATGGTGGGGTCGCGGTCCTCATCGCGGAAGTACTGCTGGCAGAAGGCGATGTCTGCCTCGTCCATGGCAAGGCCGCGATCGGCGATAAAGGCGGCAAGGCCGGCCTCGTCGAGCTCGCGGAAGCCGTCGAGCACCTCGACGGGCTGGGGCTCGGGAGTCTCCATGTACAGCGTCTCGGGCAGGTCGAGCGAGGCGATGCGAGCCTCGACGGGGTTCACCACGTAGTGCTTGATGGCATCGATGGCGGCCTCGTCCAGAGCGCCCGAGATCATATAGACCTTGGCGGAGCGCACGGCGGGGCGCTCACCCTGGCTGATGAGCTGCACGCACTCGCTGGCGGAGTCGGCGCGCTGGTCAAACTGGCCAGGCAGGAACTCGACGGCAAAGACGGCGCCATCGCTTGCGGGGAGTTCGTCGTAGGTCACATCGACCTGGGGCTCGCTAAAGACGGTCGGCACGCAGGAGCGGAAAAGCTCCTCGTCGATGCCCTCGACGTCGTAGCGGTTGATGATCCTCAGGGCCTCGATGCCCTTGATGCCGAGAATTTCGGTCAGCTCGCCCTTGAGCTGCTGAGCCTCGACGTCGAACCCGGGTTTCTTCTCCACGTAGATACGAGAGACCATTGGTTCCTGCCTTCCTGATCGGTTGGGCGTACGGTACGGTATGCGGCAGCGGTCGGTTTGCGGGGTCTGCCCTGCGGTCGCCTTGAGCCACATGTTTGTAAACCTCACTATGATACGACAGCTCGCGGCGCGTTGAGGACGGCGAGGGTGCTACAGTGAAGCGCAAACAAGAGAAAGGCATCACATGGCATTCGTTTCGCTCGCCATCATCGCACTCGTGGCCTTTGCGAGTCCCTTCATCGCCTCGGCGATTCCCGGAAAACCTGTTCCCGAGACGGTCTTTTTGCTCGTGCTCGGCGCGGTGCTGGGACCCCATATGCTCGGCGTCATCCATGTAGATGCTGAGGTCTCGCTTGTGTCCGAGCTGGGCCTGGCCTTTTTGTTCCTGCTTGCCGGCTTTGAGATCGACCCCAAGAGCATCACGGGCGTCGAGGGGCGCTACGGCTTGGCGACGTGGGCCGTCACGTTTGGTATCGCCTGGCTTGCCGTGCGCTTTACCCCGTGGTTCTCGGTAAGTCATTTCGACGGTATCGCCGTGACGCTTGCCCTCACTTCGACGGCGCTCGGTACGCTCGTGCCCATCATGCGTGAGCGCTCGCTCACCGGCACGCGCGTGGGCGACTCGATTCTCGCGTATGGCACCTGGGGTGAGCTCGGCCCTGTGCTTGCCATGTCGGTGCTGCTGTCTGCCCGCACCGGCATCCAAACGCTTGTAATCCTTGGCTTGTTTGCGGTGGTCTGCGTGTTGCTGGCCGTGGTCCCAAGCCGCTCCAAGCGCGTCGGCAGCCGCTTCTTTGCGTTTGTCGAGGAACGCGCCGATACCACGTCGCAGACCTTCGTGCGCCTGACGGTGCTCATCCTGGTCACGCTCGTGGCGTTCTCGGCCGTCTTTGATCTCGACATCGTGTTGGGTTCTTTTGCCGCTGGCTTTGTCTTGCGCTACATCATCCCCGAGGGCAACCATACGCTCGAGACCAAGCTCGACGGCCTGGCCTACGGTTTTTTGATTCCGGTGTTCTTTACCGTATCGGGCGCAAAGATCGATCTGACGGCCGTGGCGTCGCGCCCGGGTCTGCTCGTGGGCTTTATCGTGGCGTTGCTGATTATTCGTGCCGTGCCCATTCTTATTTCTATGAGCATTTGTCCTGCGACGCGTGATGTGTCGGCGTATGGTCGCATTACCGTGGCCCTGTACTGCACCACGGCCCTGCCGATCATCGTTGCCGTGACAAGCGTTGCCGTCAACGCGGGCGCGCTGTCGCAAGATATTGCGTCGGTCATGGTTGCTGCCGGTGCCATCACGGTGTTCTTGATGCCGTTGCTCGCGCAGCTCTTCTACCGCGTGGTCGACGCCGCGCCGGTCGCCGCCGTGGCAGAAGTTGCCGAGCATCCATCCGATGCGCTCGACATCCTGCGCGCCCATCACGATTTGGCGAGCCTGCTCGCACGTGAGCACGAGCTGCTGACTTCGCATGGCCATGGTCGCGTATTCGAGGGCTTGCCTACGCTCGATACGATTGCCGAGCGTCTTTCCGCCGAGGCGGCGAGCGGCCACATCGATGCCCGCATCGTGGACGCGGCGCATCTTCTTGCCGATAAGACCTATGGTGATGAGGTCGACCCGTCCGAGCTGACCCCGCGCGAGCGTCGCCGCCTGGAGCGCGCCAAGCTCGCCGTGCGCGAATACCGCCGCCGCATGCTGGAGCTCTATGCAAGAGAAGAAGCCGAGGACGACGACGGCAAGTAGCCGACACCGCCGCGGAAAATGCATCCCGGAATTGGCGTCCAGAGTGGGATGCGCTTTCCGCGAGAAGCCCGTTGCGGAAAGCGTGTCCCAGAATGCGCGCCCAGAATGGGACATAGTTTCCGAAAGAAGGCCCTGAGGGAAGCTTCGCCCCGTTCTGAGCTGAAATACCGGGACGCAGCTTCCCCTGCAAGCAGAACAAGGCGCGCTGCCTGCGGTTGATGCAGACAGCGCGCCTTTTGCGTTGGGCCTCATTGAGGTTCGAAGTAGTGGACTAGTTGGCCATGACGCCTTCGGTCCAGGCCTCAACGTCCTCGATGCGCAGGACGTTGGCGACCTCGGCTACACAGTCGACGCTGGCAAGCTCGGCGGTGGCAGCCTGGACGTCCTTCTCGAGCGCGCGGTGCGTCAGGAAGATGACCGAGCAAGTATCGCTGGCGCCCGACTTGCCGTCCTCGACCTGGTTGATGAGCGAGATCGAGATGTTGTGCTTGGCAAAGATGTCGACCGTCTCGGACAGGGCACCCACGCGGTCGGCGACCTTCAGGCGCACATAGTACTTGGTCTGGAGCTCGTCCATGGGCTTAAAGGCGAGGTTGTGACCATAGGGCTCAATCTCGGGCAGCGGAGCCACGCCGCGGCTGATCTGCTCGGAGAGCGACAGGATATCGCCCACGACGGCGCTCGCGGTGGGGAAGGAGCCTGCGCCGGCACCGTAGAACATGGTTTCGCCCACGGCGTCACCCACCACGTAGACGGCGTTCATGGCGCCGTTGACCTTGGCGAGCATATGGTCTGCCGGGATGAGCGTGGGATGCACGCGGACGTCGACGCCGGCGTCGGTGTTGCGTGCGATCCCCAGCAGCTTGATGGTGTAGCCGAGCTCGCGGGCCTGGGCAATGTCCTCGGCGCCGATGGTACGGATACCCTGCTGGTAGACATCGTCGGTGGTCACGCGGGTGCCAAAGCCGATGGAAGCGAGGATTGCCGTCTTGCTGGCGGCGTCGAAGCCGTCGACGTCGGCGGACGGGTCGGCCTCGGCATAGCCCTTTGCCTGGGCGTCGGCGAGCACGTCAGCGTAATCGGCGCCCTCGGCGTCCATGCGCGACAGGATGTAGTTGGTGGTGCCGTTGAGAATGCCAGCGATGGTCAGGATCTTGTTGCCCACCAGGTCGTGCTCGAGCGTGCTGACAATGGGAATGCCACCGCCGCAGCTGGCCTCGCACTTAATCTGCACGCCGCACGCGCGCGCCTTCTCGGCGAGCGTCTCGACATGACGGCCCAGCAGGGCCTTGTTGGCAGAGACGACATGCTTGCCGTTCTCGAAGGCAGTGGTGAAGATCTCGGTTGCGGGGTGCTCGCCGCCGATGAGCTCGACGACGATGTCGACGGCGGGGTCGGTGACGACATCGTGCCAGTCGCTCGTAAAGGCCTCGCGCTCAATACCGGCGGCTTCGGCCTGCTCCCAGGCAAGCGCGCAGGCGCGGGCCAGCTTAAGGTCGATGCCGTAGGCGGCCAGGTACTCATCGTGGTGGCTCTTGATCAGACGGGCCACGCCGCCGCCGACGGTTCCCAGACCGATGAGGCCGACGTTCACGGTGCGCAGGGGTTCGCTCATAGATAGCTCCTTCGTGCATCTTATGGATGGATTAACCGCTTAAAGGTTGAGTGCATTCTAGCGTGAACCGAGGGCGCGTGCTCGCTAGGCAACAGGAGTCGCACAAAACGGCACCCTCGAAACGCTGCGGAAACATTGGAAACATGCTCGCTACAAACGAACTTCCGTAACAAACTGTCAACGTTTGCACCATAAGGTTTGCCCTGTGCGACTGGGGCATGCAGGCGCTCGTCGGCCCCGTCACGACCGGTGCTGCCGTCGCCGTCTCGGGTGAGATCGCCGACGATATGCTCATGACCCCGTTCTCCGCCGACGACGAGAAGAATACCGACTTCGTCAAGGCCTATAAGGATGCCTACGACGAGACGCCTAACCAGTTTGCCGCCGACGCCTACGATTGCGTCCACGCCATCGCCGAGGCCATCGACAAGGCGGGCATCGATATTACGGCCGATGGTGCCGACATCGCCGGCGACCTTGCCAAGGCCATGCGCAAGATCAAGATCGAGGGCCTGACAGGCGAGCTCACGTGGAACGACGAGGGCCAGGTCGAAAAGTCCGCTACGGCCTATGTGATTCAGGACGGCAAGTACATCGCCGCCTGAGTGCATATAACGCGACCGGTGGGGCCGTTTTATTCAGGGCAAGGATGCTTGTAACAGAACGGAAACATTACTTTCACACAATAAAGTGGCTAAACTGTATAAACCGATAGAAATACGCATATTCATGGATAAATGAACAAATCCAAAGAAAAGTCGAAATAATCGCCACTTTTCTCAACTAAAGCGTCTACTATTTTGCGAACGCCGAACACGGCGAAGGATGGCCTGTCGGGTAACCGAAACCCGACGAGATTTGAGAGGAGAGCCGCATGTCGAGCCTCACCGGTAAGTCATTGAACCCTGTTATGAATCGCAGGAGCGTTATCGCGAGCGCAGCAGGTCTGGGGGCGATGTCCATTCTAGCTGGCTGCTCCTCCAACGGCGGCGATAGCGGTTCCGCGTCGGGCGACGCTTCGTTTAAGATCGGTACCATCGGCCCGCTGACCGGCGCCAACGCGTCCTACGGCAAGTCCGTTACCCAGGGTGTCGAGCTTGGCTGCAAGGATTTCTCGACCAAGGAGCTGCCGCTTGCCAACAAGGCCGAGGATGACCAGGCCGATGGCGAGAAGGCCGTCAACGCCTTCAACACCCTGCTCGACTGGGGCATGCAGGCCCTCGTCGGCCCGACCACCACGGGTGCGTCGGTTGCCGTTGCCGCCGAGTGCGGTAACGACCCCAAGACGTTCATGATCACCCCGTCCGCGTCCTCCGAGGACGTTACCGACGGCAAGGATTGCGTCTTCCAGGTTTGCTTCACCGACCCCAACCAGGGTGTCAACGCTGCCAAGTTCCTGGCGCAGAAGTATGCGGACGAGAAGTTCGTGCTGTTCTATAACTCCGGCGACGCCTATTCTTCGGGCATCGCAGATTCCTTTAAGGCCCAGGCCGCTGAGTCCAAGCTCGAGATTGTTGACGAGGAGACCTTTAAGGACGACTCCGCCACGAGCTTTACCAACCAGCTGACCAAGGCCAAGCAGGCCGGCGCCACCATGATCTTTGCGCCGATCTACTACACGCCGGCGTCCGTCCTGCTCAAGAACGCCAAGGACATGGGCTACGACGTCAAGATGATGGGCTGCGATGGCATGGACGGCATCCTGGGCGTTGAGGGCTTCGATACCTCTCTTGCCGAGGGTCTGCTGCTCATGACCCCGTTCTCCGCCGACGACGAGAAGAACGCCGACTTCGTCAACGCTTACAAGGATAAGTACGGCGATACCCCCGACCAGTTTGCCGCCGACGCCTACGACGGCGTGCACGCGGTGGCCGAGGCCGTCAAGGAGGCCGGTCTTGGTGTCGACGCCGACCCGACCGAGGTCGCCGAGAAGCTGTCCAAGGCTATGCTCAAGATTACCGTTGATGGTCTGACCGGCAAGCTCACCTGGAACGATAAGGGCCAGGTCCAGAAGGAGCCCACGGCGTACGTCATCACCGACGGCAAGTACGTACAGGCCTAATTGGCCGCCTTACATAGAGCGGTTTTGATCCCAAGCAGGGGAGGTTTTGGCCTTCCCTGCTTGCTTGGTATCTAGGGACAGTGTAACGTCCCTGTTTCATACATCAACTGGAAACCTATTCGAAAGGGGGATGTGGAACATGACGGTCTTTATCCAATACCTGGTCAACGGCCTGTCCATGGGCAGCGTCTACGCCATCATCGCGTTGGGCTACACCATGGTCTACGGTATCGCCAAGATGCTGAACTTCGCTCACGGCGACGTCATCATGGTCGGTGCCTATGTCTCGTTCTGCGCCACGTCGTATCTCGGCCTCCCGGGCTGGGCATCTGTAGTTCTCTCTTGTGTGGTCTGCACGGTTCTCGGTGTTCTCATTGAGGGTCTGGCCTATAAGCCGCTGCGCCAAGCAGGCCCGCTGGCCGTTCTGATCACGGCCATCGGCGTGTCTTACTTCCTGCAGAACGCCGCGCAGCTTCTGTGGGGCGCCACGCCCAAGAACTTCACTTCGCTCGTCACCTTCCAGGTGCCGGAGTTCTTGGCCAAGTTTAACGTAAGCGCCGTCTCGCTCGTCACTATCGTCGCCTGCCTGGTTATCATGGCCGGCCTGATGTTCTTTACAGGTAAGACCAAGATGGGCAAGGCCATGCGCGCTGTGTCCGAGGACAAGGCCGCCGCTCAGCTCATGGGCATCAACGTCAACCGCACCATCTCGATGACGTTCGCCATCGGCTCCGCCCTTGCCGCCATCGCCGGCGTGCTCCTGTGCTCCTACTCGCCGGTGTTGCAGCCCACCACGGGCGCCATGCCTGGCATCAAGGCCTTCGACGCTGCCGTTTTCGGCGGCATCGGCTCCATCCCCGGTGCCTTTGTCGGCGGTATTCTCATCGGCATCATCGAGGCGATGGCGCAGGCTTACATTTCCACGAGCCTTGCCAACTCCATCGTCTTTGGTGTTTTGATCATCGTCCTGCTCGTCAAGCCTGCCGGCCTCTTGGGCAAGTACGTCCCCGAGAAGGTGTAGGTGAGCGTTATGAAGTTTCTTAAAGACAAGCAGACGCGTCACGACTTTGTCACGTACGCCATGTGCGTTGTGGCGTTCGCCATCGTGTTCTTTATGCAGTCCAACCACATGATCCCGCGCATGATCGCCGGTCAGCTGGTTCCCATCACGGCCTATATCGTCATGGCCATCTCCCTTAACCTCGTCGTCGGCATCGCGGGCGACTTGTCGCTGGGCCACGCGGGCTTTATGAGCGTCGGTGCCTATACGGGCATCGTCACTGCCGTCGCGCTGGAGAGCACCGTTCCGTCCGATCCGATGCGTCTGATCATCAGCATTGTGGTCGGCGCTATCGCCGCTGGCATCTTGGGCTTCTTGATCGGCATCCCGGTCCTGCGCCTGAGCGGCGACTATCTGGCCATCGTGACCCTGGCTTTTGGCGAGATCATCAAAGAGGTCGTCACCTGCCTCATTGTGGGCGTCGATTCCCGCGGCCTGCATGTGATCTTTAACATCACGGGTAACTCCACGATCGACGACCTGCACCTGCTCGAGGACGGCACCGCCATCATCAAGGGCGCGCAGGGCGCATCGGGCGTGTCGACCTATTCGACCTTCCTTGCCGGCGCAATCCTGGTTATGGTCGCGCTCGTGATTGTGCTCAACCTGGTTCGCAGCCGTACCGGTCGTGCCATTATTGCCGTGCGCGACAACAAGATCGCTGCCGAGTCTGTGGGCATCTCCGTCACCCAGTACCGCATGATCGCCTTCGTGGTTTCCGCTGCCCTCGCCGGCGCTGCCGGAGCCCTGTTCGGCGGTAACTTCTCGCAGCTTTCCGCCACTAAGTTCGACTTCAATACGTCCATCCTCATTCTGGTGTTCGTGGTCCTCGGCGGCCTGGGCAATATGCGCGGCTCCGTTATCGCCGCGGCGCTGCTCACGGTGCTCCCCGAGCTGCTCCGTCAGTTCTCGGACTACCGCATGCTCATCTACGCCATCGTGTTGATTCTGGTCATGGTCTTTACTAACAACCCACAGCTCAAGGCGTTCTTCGCACGCATTAAGGACCGCTTTGCTTCCAAGAAGGAGGTGGCAGCCGATGCCCAGTAAATTTGAGTTCAAGAAGGGCAAGATGGTCCCGTATCCTTCTGGCGCCATCGTTCCCGATCGTGACCTGGGCGAGCGCCCTGCACTCGAGTGCATCCACCTGGGCATTGAGTTCGGTGGCCTTAAGGCAGTCGACGACTTTAGCCTGACTATCGGCAAGACCGAGATCGCCGGTCTGATCGGTCCCAACGGCGCCGGCAAGACCACGGTCTTCAACCTGCTCACCAAGGTGTACCAGCCCACGCATGGCACCATCCTGCTCGACGGCGAGGACACCTCGGGCAAGTCGGTCTACCAGGTCAACCGCATGGGTATTGCCCGTACCTTCCAGAACATTCGCCTATTCAACACCATGACGGTGGAGGATAACGTCAAGGTCGGCCTGCATAACCAGGAGCGTTACTCCGGCTTTGAGGGCGTGCTGCGCCTGCCGACGTATTGGAAGCACGAGAAGGCTGCTCACGAGCGCGCCATGGAGCTGCTGTCCATCTTTGATATGGAGCATCTGGCAAACGAGCAGGCCGGATCGCTGCCTTACGGCGCACAGCGTCGTCTGGAGATCGTCCGCGCGCTTGCCACCAACCCCAAGCTGCTGCTGCTCGATGAGCCTGCCGCCGGCATGAACCCGTCCGAGACCGCGGAGCTTATGGAGAACATCGTCAAGATTCGTGACACCTTCGGCATCGCCATCATGCTTATCGAGCATGATATGTCGCTCGTTATGAACATCTGCGAGGGCATCTGCGTGCTCAACTTTGGCAAGGTCATTGCCAAGGGTACGGCCGAGGAGATCCAGAACAACGACGCCGTTATCGAGGCATATCTGGGCAAGCAGGATAAGGGGGAGAACTAAATGGCAGAGCCGATGCTTTCCGTCTACAACATCAACGTCTGGTACGGCGCCATCCACGCCATCAAGGACATCTCCTTTAACGTCAACGAGGGCGAGATCGTGGCCTTGATTGGTGCCAACGGCGCCGGCAAGTCCACGACGCTTAAGACCGTCTCGGGCCTGCTGCGTTCCAAGACCGGCTCCATCAAGTTTATGGGCGAGGACATTACCCATACGCCTGCCGACAAGCTGGTGGGCAAGGGCCTGGCTCAGGTTCCCGAGGGCCGTCGCGCCTTTTTGCAGATGACGGTCGAGGAGAACCTGGAAATGGGTGCCTATACGCAGCCCAAGTCCACGGTGGCTCCGGGCCTCGAGCGCGTCTACGAGCAGTTCCCGCGCCTAAAGGAGCGCCGTCGCCAGGTCGCCGGCACCCTTTCGGGCGGCGAGCAGCAGATGCTCGTTATGGGCCGCGCCCTTATGAGCAACCCTAAGCTGCTCATGCTCGATGAGCCCTCCATGGGTCTGGCGCCGATTCTGATTGAGCAGATCTTCCAGATCGTCGAGGACCTGCACAAGGCCGGCACCACGGTGCTTCTGGTCGAGCAGAACGCGCAGATGGCACTTTCCATCGCTACACGCGGCTATGTACTCGAGACCGGCAAGATCACCATGACCGGCACCGGTCAAGAGCTGCTGCACGACGATAACGTCCGCAAGGCCTATCTGGGCGGTTAATCCATTCAACAAAGGGGGCGCTGACCAACCCGGTCAGCGCCCCCTTTTAAGTTGCGGTGAAATAGGGACTAAATGGGGGCGCTAGACGCCAAAACAGTCCCTATTCCACCGCAACTTCATGGGGATGTGTGACAATGCCCGTCGGAAAACATCTGCTGTCTTTGGGGGCCTATCTATGCTGTACGAGTTTTGTGCCGAGAACTTTGAGCGGGTGCCGGCGGCTATCGAGGCCGGTGCGGGGCGCATCGAGCTGTGCGATAACCTTGCCGTCGGTGGTACCACGCCCTCGGCCGGCGTTATCAGCGCTACGACCAACTATGCCCACGAACACGATGCACGGGTGATGTGCATGATCCGTCCGCGTGGCGGCGACTTTCACTACAACCAGGATGAGCTGCGCATGATGGAGATGGACCTGGGCCTTGCTGTGAGTGCCGGCGTTGACGGCCTGGTCTTTGGCTGCTGCAAGCCCTGTGCCGGCGGCTGGGCGCTCGACGAGCTCACCCTCGGCGCCTTCGTTATGGCTACGGGCTGCGCGACCGAGGAGTGCAAGCGCGAGCCCCTTGACATCACCTTCCACATGGCATTTGACCAGCTCTCGCCCGAGGCTCAGCTCGATGCGATTGATACACTTGCCGATTGCGGCGTTACGCGCATTCTGACGCACGGTGGTGCTGCCGGTACGTCGATCGAGGACAACTTCGAAAACCTGGCCCGCTTGATTGAGTACGCGGGCGATCGTTTGACCATCCTTCCAGGCGGCGGCATTACCACGGCAAATCGCGACGCGGTCGCGGCGGCGCTAGGCGTCTCCGAGCTCCATGGAACCAAGATCGTGCCGCTGGAGGCGTAGTCCGTGGCGCTGGTATTTGACGTTCAGCAGGCGAACGGCAAGCCCGACGATAACCGTCGCCCTGGCACCGCGTGCCCCTTTTGCGACACGGAGGGGCTCGCCAACATCATCCAGCGCGATGGTGACTGCATCTGGCTCGAGAATAAGTTCAAGACCTTGCGGGCCACCCGTCAGACCGTATTGATCGAGTCGGCCAATCACGACGCCGACCTGGTGACCTATGAACCGGATGAGCTGCATCATGTGATGCGGTTTGCCCTGGGCTGTTGGCAGCAGATGATCGATTCCCAACAGTACCGCAGTGTGCTCATGTACAAGAACAAAGGCCCGCTTTCGGGCGGCAGCCTCGTCCATCCACACATGCAGATTGTGGGCTTGGAACAGGAGGACGGCTATGCGGCGTTGACCTCAGCCAACTTTGAAGGCATCAATGTCTGGCAACAGGGGAGAATCTCGGTCAACATCTCAACCGAGCCAATCATGGGATTCTTCGAGGTCAACGTCTCGGCTCCGCAGGGAATCGCCGCCAGCGATGACACGAGAGACCAAGCCGAGACGGACCTCTTCGTCGATGCGATTCAGGTGGCCCTGCGCTATATCCTGAACGAGCACCATGGTGGTCGCGCAGAGTCGTACAACTTGTTTTTCTATCACTTGGGCGGTCGGACCATTGCCAAGGCGCTTCCACGTTGGGTGGTTTCGCCCTACTTTGTGGGCTATCGTTTGGCCCAGGTCAATGCCGAGACGACGCTCGATATCGATGCTGAGCGCCTGCGCGCACGCCTGGAGGCGCTTGCATAGCCAAGGGCTCGGCCTCGCGCCTGTGGCTGGCTATTTCGCCATTACGCTGCGGCCGGCTTCGACGCGCTTGCGCTGGGCGGCGCGCTCCTCGCCGGTCAGACGCTCAAAGAGATGCCCGATAAGCGAGGCGAGTACCTGCTGAAACAGCGTTCCGCACATGACGGGAAACACGACTTCGCCCGGAAAGTACTGCGTGGCGATGACGGCGCCCGAAGAGATGTTACGCATGCCGCAGGTAAAGCACATGGTGGTCGTCTCGCTATATGGCAGATGCAGCGTATGGGCGACCAGAAAACCGACGACAAAGCCACTGATGGCGAAGACCAAAATAAAGAGGGCGACTTCCAAGCGCACCGCGTTCATGTGCAGCACGTACTCGCTCATGGCGGTGGAGTTGGAGGCGATAACGCCCATCATCATGAATTTGCAGGCGGGCGAGAGCACGGGGGAGAGTTTTTCGTGCCCCCATCCGCGCGTGAGCTCGTTGATCACGATGCCGAGCACGGCGGGGATGGCGATCATAAAGGCCATGTCTTGCATCATGCTCGGCACATCGATCGAGACGGTGGCGCCCAGCAGGAGCTTGAGCGTGAGCGGAATCGTCATAGGGGAGATAACCGAGGACGTCAGGATGATGGTGAGCGCGAGCGGGCCGTTGCCGCCGAACATGCTAATCCACATAAAGGCAGTGACCGCCACGGGTACGCTGTACTCGAGCACGATGCCGCAGACAAGGTTGGGATTGGAGCCAAAGAATAACGATCCCATGGCATAGGCCGCGATGGGAATAAGCGCCGCCGAGACGAGCAGTGCCAAAATCAGGTGCAGGGGACGGCGGAACACCTCGGCTACCTGGTGGAAGGTGTTGCTGAGCGCACCCTGAAACGTCATAAAGGCGAAGAGGGCGGGAACAATGGGCTTGAGCACGCCAATCTGCTGGGGAAAGAGCACGCCGAGCGCCACGCAAATCGGAACGATGACCTGCATATGCCCCGCGAGGAACTTTCCCAGTCCAGTCCATTGCTTCATATGTCCCGTGACTCCCTTTATCCGCGAACTCGTTTGTATGGATATGCTAGACGCTCGTATGCGTCCGTGCGGCTGAAACGCTCGATTATTTCGAGGCTATTACCGGCATCGTTTACCGAAACCGCGGCGTGCTGCGGCGATTTGCGTCCGCGCCGCACGGTATAATAAATCCGTTCAACAGATCTGCCTGCCGAAGCGGGCATACACAGAGGACTCATCGCTATGAACCGTGAGAGGTATCGCGGCGACCTGCCCCTATCGGGGGTGGGCGCCTATGTCATCGCTTAAGACGACGCATCGCTGGGCGGTCGCTCAGCAAAACCCCGAGCTCGAAAAGGAGCTTTCGGCTGGTCTGGGCATTCCCGGGCTGGTGGCGCGCATTATGGTCGCGCACGGCATTGGCTCCATCAAAGAGGGCCAATTGTTTTTGACGCCTTCGCTCGATCGCGACTGGGCCGATCCACTCATTATCCCGGGCATGTCGGTCGTTGCCGACCGCGTCGAGCGTGCTATTCGCAACCACGAGCACATTGCAGTCTTTGGCGATTTTGACGTTGACGGTATTACGTCGACCTGCCTGTTGACCGAGGCGCTGCGCACGTTTGGCGCCGATGTCACGCCGTTTATTCCGCATCGCTTTGATGAGGGCTACGGTCTTTCGCGCGCGGCACTCGACCGCGTTAACGAGCTCGCTCGCCCCCAGCTGATCGTGACCGTCGATAACGGCATTGCCGCCAAGGAAGAGGTTTCCTATTTGGAGGACCTGGGGATCGATTTGGTGGTCACGGACCATCACGAGCCCTCCGACCAGGTGCCGCAGGGTGTGCCCCTGACCGACCCCAAGCTCGAGGACGAGGGCCCCTCGCGCGAGCTTGCCGGTGCTGGTGTGGCGCTCAAGCTGGTGCAAGTCCTGGGTGAGCGCCTGGGCAAGCCGTCGTATTGGCGTTCGCTAATCGAGGTCGCGGCGCTGGGCACCGTGTCCGACATGATGCCGCTCACGCCCGAGAACCGCGCGCTGGTTGCCGAGGGCATCCAGCAGATGCGCGTAACCGCTCGCCCCGGCTATATCGCGCTTGCCGCGCTTGCCAAGGCCGACCTTTCTACCATTACGGCCGACGGCCTGTCGTTTTCGCTCATCCCT
>CABUVH010000032.1 GCA_902494935.1 uncultured Collinsella sp. | reverse complement strand
CTGCGTGCGCGTCGCCCGCCATACGCATCCCGACGTGCACTATTACACGCCCGAAAGTGCTACGGGCTACCTCATCGCGCAGACCCGCGAGCTGCTCGACGACGTGCCGCTGGCGCCCATTCGTGCCAAGGCCAAGGTCTACATCATCGACCGTGCCGAGCAACTGCGTGCCAACACCGCCAACGCACTGCTCAAAACGCTCGAGGAGCCGCCCGAGGGCGTCATGTTTATCCTGCTGGGCACCTCCGCCGACGTGATGCTGCCCACCATCGTGAGCCGCTGCCAGTGCGTGCCGTTTCGGCTGGTGTCGCCCGCCGTGGCCGCGCGTGCCGTGAGTCGCGCGACGGGTCAGGACCTCGCGCGTTGCCGCATGGCGGTCGCCGTGGCGGGGAGCCCCACGCGCGGCATCGAGTTCCTTAAGAGTGCCGAGCGCCAGGATGCTCGCCGCCAGATGGTCCGCGCCATCGATTCTCTCATCGCTGCCGACGAGGCCGATGTGCTCAGTCGCGCCAAGTCGCTCATCGTCGCCGTCAAGGCGCCGCTCGCCGAGGTCAAGTCCACGCAGGAAAAGGTGCTCGAGCAAAACGCCGATTACCTGTCGCGTGGAGCATTGAAGCAGCTTGAGGACCGTAACAAGCGCGAACTCAACGCGCGCGAGCGTTCGGGTATCATGGAAGCGCTGGCGAGCGCACGGACGCTCATGCGCGACGTGCTGCTGACACTTCAGGACGAGGCGGCCGACGTCGTGAACGAAGACGTGCGCGACACGATCGGTCGGCTTGCCGCCGCGACGAATGTTGCGGGTGCCACCCGGGCGCTCGAGGCGGTCGCGACCGCCGAGCGCAACATCGCCAGAAACGTTGCTCCCCAGCTGGCCATCGAGGTCATGCTGTTCGATATCAGGAAGGCACTGAAATGCCGTTAGTCGTACCCGTTAAGTTTACCTACGCCTCGCGCGACCTGTGGTTCGACCCGCAGGATCTGGATATCCTCGAGGCCGATTATGCCATTTGCTCCACCGAGCGCGGAACCGAGATCGGCCTGGTCACTGCCGATCCCTTTGAGGTGCCGCAAGACGAGATCGGTCAGCCGCTCAAGCCCGTGCTGCGCGTGGCGAGCGACATCGACCTGCAGCTTGCCGACGACCTGGCCATCCAGGGCGACGAGGCCATGGTCGACTTCCGCCGCCTGGTCAAGGAGCTCGACCTCGAGATGAAGCCGGTGGGCGTCGAGTACCTGTTTGGCGGCGAGAAGGCCGTGTTCTACTTTGCGGCCGAGGAGCGCGTCGATTTTCGCCAGCTCGTCAAGGATCTGTCCTCGACGCTGCACATTCGCGTCGACATGCGCCAGATCGGCGTGCGCGACGAGACCCGCCTGGTGGGCGGCTATGCCCAGTGCGGACAGGAGCTCTGCTGCACGCGCTTTGGCGGACAGTTTGAGCCCGTCTCGATCCGCATGGCAAAAGAGCAGGACCTGCCGCTCAACTCGTCCAAGATCAGCGGCGTGTGCGGCCGCCTGATGTGCTGCCTGCGTTATGAGTTCGAGGCGTACAAGGACTTTAAGAGCCGTGCGCCCAAAAAGAAGACGCTCATCGATACGCCGCTCGGTAAGGCGCGTATCCAGGAGTATGACACGCCGCGTGAGCAGCTGGTGCTGCGCCTGGAGAACGGCAAAGTCTTTAAGGTCAACCTGGCCGATATGACGTGCTCGGAGGGTTGCAAAAAGAAGGCCGCCGAGCAGGGCTGCAACTGCCGCCCCGACTGCGTGACGCGCGACGTGCTCGAGCGCATCGAATCGCCCGAGATGCGCCTGGCGCTCATGGAGCTCGATCGCGAGAACGGCGTCGACGTGGGCGATGGCCTGTCGAGTGCCGACCGTCTGGCCGGCACGTCGATGCCCAAGCGCCGTCGTCGCGATGCTGAATCCGATGCTCGCGCCGGTCAGGGTCAGGGCGAGGGCCGTGGCCGCGGAAAGGGCCGCGGCAAGGCCGAGGCACCCGAGGCCGAGGAGGCCGCCGGTGCCCGTCGCCGCCGCAAGCGCGCGGGCTCGGGCGATGCTACCGAGGCTGCAGCCGCGGGCAAGAACGCCTCTCGCGAGCGCGAGGTCCAGCAGCCCCAGCAGCAGAACCGCGGCGGTGGCATGAACCCCACACGTCGCCGCCGCCGTCATCTGTCGAGCGAGGAGCGCGAGGACGCCTTCCGCGCCGCAGCTGCTCGCGAGGCTGGTGCCGCTTCCAAGGGCCCCTCGGCCTCCGATGCGTCTGCCGACAAGGGCGGCAAGTCGCGTGGCGAGGAGGAACGCGCGCCGCGTCCGCGCCGTCGCCATTCCTCGGGCGCGCAACAGAAGCCCTCAGTGCCCTCCGTGGCCGATCAGGTCTCGGATGGCGAGGTCAAGGTCACGCGCCGTCGTCCCGGAGATGGCGGGGGAGCGGCTGCCAAGGCTTCGCGTGGCGCCGCTCGTGACGAGCGCGAGCCGCGCGAGGATCGCGGTGGCGAGGGCTCGGCCGACCAGGGTCAAAAGCGCCGTCGCCGTCGCCGTTCCCGCAAGCCGCGCCAGGATGGTGGCGAGGGCTCGACCCCGTCTTCGTCCGCACCACAACCGCCCGCCGGCGAATAACACCCGCGAGCGGATTTAGCCCGCCTTGCCCCGAGCGCATCGGGGTATCATAGCGCCGAATCAACAACCCTCCCTGCGACCGAACGTAGGGAGGGTTGTGTCTTGAAGAGCCATCTGAACATATTGAGCTGTCTGCAGGGTGCCGGTGCCCTACCGTTTGCGGACGAATTGCTACCGTTTGCCGAGCGGGTGGCACGCGAGGCGCTCGAGGCATTGTCGCCAACACGATGTGCCGGCTGCGAGCGCGCCGGTGCGCTTATTTGCCAAGACTGCCTGGCTGCGCTCACGCTCATCGACCCACGTCATAGCTGCACCCGATGCGGCGCCCCGTTTGGGGATTTGCTGTGCACTGAGTGTTCGGTCGAGGGCACGTCCTCGGCAATGGCGGAGGCGCTCGACCGCTGCCTGGCGTGCGCCGTCTATGCGCATCCGCTGCCGCGCATCATTAAAGCGTACAAGGATGCGGGCGAGCGACGTCTGGCTCCGTATCTGGCGGAGCTGCTCTACGACACCGCCCTGCATGCCCAGGTCGTAGCGCCCGAACGCTTAGGAGGTGTGCTGTCCGGTGCGGATGCGGTGGTGTTTGTGCCTGCGACGGCGGCAGCGTTTCGGCGGCGTGGTTTTGATCATATGGAGGCTATTGCGCGCCCATTTTGCGAGCTGTCGGGTGTTCCCCTGCTCGATGCGCTCGTCAAGTACGGGCATGGCGACCAGCGCGAACTCGGTCGTGAGGAGCGCCGCGAGCGTGCCCAAGGCATGTACGAGACGGTTGAGGACGTGCACGGCCGCCGCTTGCTGCTTATCGATGACGTTATCACCACGGGCGCGACGATGGCAGCGGCTTCGGCGGAACTCAAGCGCGCCGGCGCCGTAGCGGTCGATGGCCTCGCTATCGCACGCGTTTGGTAGGGGTGGTTTTGTGGCAGTGAAGATTGAGCGGCGCAACGAGCCGACAGACGAACAGCTAGCGGCTTCCGTAATCCTAACGGGCGCCTCGGCGCTACGCATGATGCGCGCCGAACGCCGGCAGATGGGCTACATAAGCTGGAAGGACCTCGATTCCGATGAAGAGCGCCGTGTGCTGCGCACGTCGTCGCCCTCGACCGAGGACATCTATCTTCCCGACTTGGTGCGGATTGGGGCCGCAAGCGGCGAGGTGCAAGAAGATCTTTGCTTGCTGGTGGGATCTGCGGCGCAGCGCCGCCGCATGCCTGGCGTGGGCTGGTCCGTATGCTCCGGGTTGCCCGCCGGCTCGATTCTAGAGGTGGAACCGGGGGTGTGCAGTCTATCTCCCGAGGCCCTTTGTGTTGTCGTCGCCCGCGAGGTCGGCTGTATCCAGGCATTTGCCCTGGCCCAGGAGCTGTGCTCTAAGATTTCGCTGAGTGATCGCGGGAAGTATCTGCCTCCCTACACCTCGCCCGTTACGAATAAGCTTGCAAAGGACAAGGACCAGCCAGCAGACGTGGGCTACTTTGAGGTTGAGCCGGTGCTGACGCCCGATCGTCTGGCAGATTACCTCGCGGTATGCAAGGGGAATGCGGCCAAACAACTGCAGCGTCTGTGTCCCTACTTGTCAGAAAACCTGCGCTCGCCCATGGAGTGCATCATGCTCGCTCTGTTTTCGCTTCCGTTTTCCTATGGCGGATTTGCCTGCGGTCCCTTTAAGACCGACTACAAGATTGAGTTCGATGACCGCGCGCAGGCAATCTCGGGGATGCCGCATGCAGTTTGCGATGCGTATCAGGAGGCAGCCCGGTTTGACCTGGAATACAACGGTGAGCTGGGTCATTCCTCCCGGAGGGGACGTATCCATGATGAAAAACGCAACACGGGCTTGATTACTATGGGAATCGAGGTCGCGACGGTCAACAACGAAATGCTCCGCGACATGGAAGCGATGGAAGCACTCGCATGGCGCATGCACCAGCGTATGCGAAAGCGGTACCGGAATCGTGTCGATGCCCGCAGGAAGAAGCAAGAGGCGTTGCTTAACACGCTGCGGGCGTGTTTTGGGCTTAAGCCGGTCTAATTCGCGTCGAAAATAGAGGGTTAATCATATGCCCTGGCCATAATATGGCAAATATGAGTACTGTCACTAAATCAGTAACAGCAAAATCAAGGAATTTAGGACTCGGAGGCGGCGTAAAGTAAGAAGATAATAAACAAATGTAGAATAACTAAGCATCAGGTTGGCGACACTGAGCGCAAAATCTGTCCGAGAGGCTAAAATTGCCTGTTACTAAATTGGTGGCAGTACTCATATTTGCCATATTTTGACCAGGGCACCCTAAGAAGGGCGCCCCGGAGCTCCCCGTAGGGGAGCTCCGGGCTTCATAGGGGCACGAATAGCCCACTCCGACCCGCAAAATCTGTGCGCACGATGCGAATGACGCCCCTAACCTTAAACTTTAGCTTGAACTTAGCTATAATGCGCTACGTTCCTACCAGGCTGTGGTTGCGGACGGACGAAATGCCCGTCCTAGTCCAAGACAGACGCGGTCAAAGGGATCCACGTAAGCGACCGCGTGCGCGCGGCGCGATCATGGCGCGTCCTAGATGTAAGCCGCACCGTCCGTTCTACTTTCTTTGGGGCAATACCGCCTCGCGGGCGAGCGGGCCAGTCGTGAAGGTGGCTGCGGCCTCCCGAGCAAACACCCCGGTGCGCAAGTGTGGGGTCAAATACCAGGTCAGCTGGTGGGAACAACCTGATATTTCGCGCAACGCACGGATCGTATACGACACAGAAGGCAGGGTAGTGGACATGGTGAGGGGCAGCTTGATGCACGCGGCTCGGTTAGGTGCTGGGGCCGCAGCGGTCATCGCCGTTTTGGGCCTGAGCGGATGCGCGTTCAACCCGCTGTCTACGTTCACGACTCCCACGATCGACCAGATCGAGTACGAGACCGTCACGCCGGCGGTGTCGGACGATGCCCTGGTCACTCCCGGAACCCTGACGGTCGCCCTCGATACTTCCGATGCGCCGCAGGCCATGCAGGGCGCCGACGGCGAGCTCACGGGATATGCGGTCGACGCCGCCCGCGCCCTCGCAAGCCGCATGGGCCTTAAGGTCGCCTTTGTCGATGCGTCCTCGGCAGGTTCCGCGCTCGGCGACAAAAAGGCCGATATCTTTATCGGCGAGATCAGCTCCACAGACGGGGACGTTAGCTCGCTCGGCACCTGCCTGTACGATGCCGCTTCTGTGTTCGGTAAAACCAGCGATGGTGGGTCGCTAAGCGTTTCCACCGATACCCTTAACACGTCTACCCTGGGTGTCCAGATGTCCTCGGCCTCGCAGGAGGCGCTTGCCAAGCAGAGCATTACCGCCAACCAAAAGACCTACTCCAACATCAACGAGTGCTTTGAGGCGCTCGAGTCCGGCGAGGTCGACTATGTGATCTGCGACTCCACGGCCGGCGGCTACCTTGCACGCCTGATGAGCGAGGTCTCCTATGTCGGTGCGCTCGAGGCGCCCTCGACGCTTGGTGTTGCGGGCCTCTCGTCCAATGACGAACTGTGCCGTGCCGTGAGCGATGCCCTCGACGGTATTACGGCCGACGGCACGCTCGAGGCGGTCCACTCTGTCTGGTATGGCACAATGCCCTACGACCTCACCACTAAGACGGTTTCGGGCGCTAACGTGCAGCCGGGCGACTCTGAGTCCAGTGAGACCACGTCCTCCGGCAGCGAGTCCTCCGATTCCAACAATGAGACCGCATCCTCCGAGGACAAATCGTCCAGCCAGGAAGGCACCATCACTGACGACGACATTAACAAACTTAATAGCTAGTTATTGCTAGGGGTGGTGTCTCCTATACGTTGGAAAGGACACCTCTTCACGGTTTCAACACGCACTGCCGGGCTTCCCCAATAGGGGAGCCCGGCTTTTTCATCCCAATAAAACCAGCAGGTCAAAGCCAATTTTCGGGACCAAATACAAAGTCGCCGACGCCCTCCCATAGCGCACTTTGCCACAGAAAAGTGCGAGACTTCGGTATGCGGTACCAAGCAATCGTTATTCGGGTCTTTAGGAATCCGCGTGATTAAATGCACGGCAATGGGTACATAGCCAGTACAGTAAGTCCCCGAGGCAGATTGGAGCCACGTATGGATATCAAGGTTTCTGGACGCAAGACGACGGTAACCGATGCTCTGCGTGCGCATGTGGATGAGAAGATCGGCGAGGCGCTCAAGGTTTTCGACATCGAGCCCATGACAGTCGACGTCGTGCTTCGTTATGAGAAGAACCCCTCGAACCCCAACCCGGCAATCGTCGAGGTCACGGTTCGTGCCCGCGGCTCTGTGATTCGCGTTGCCGAGCACGGCGCAGATATGTATGCCGCCATCGATCTCTCCGCCGATAAGGTTACTCGTCAGCTGCGCAAGTTCAAGACCAAGGTCGTGGACAACCGCCAGGGCGGTGCCAGCGCCGCGGATGTCGTGCCGGTCGAGCGCGTCGAGGATCTGGCCGACCTGCTGCTGCCCGAGGAGGAGGACGACCTGCTCGTCCGCGAGAAGGTCATCGACGTCACCCCGATGACTGAGGAGCAGGCGCTGGTGCAGACCGATCTGCTGGGCCACGACTTCTACGTGTTCGAGAACGCGACGACCGGTCTCATCAATGTGGTGTATCACCGTAAGAATGGTGGATATGGCATCATCAAGCCCCGTATCGAAACACTTGACGAGTAAAATACGTTAACTTGCATGAGTTAACGGTTGGCGGCCATCCCATGCGGATGGCCGCCTTTTTACGTAAGGAGTCGCTTTGATGGACAAGGCTGCATCTACCGGCCATTCTGACCGCTGCCGCATCGTCGTCGATACCTGCTGCGACTTTAGCCCCGAGGTCGCCGCGAACCTCGATGTCGATATCTTGGGCTTCCCCTTTATCATCGATGGCGAGGAGCGCACGGACGATATCTGGTCGAGCATGAGCCCTAAGGAGTTCTACGACCGCATGCGCGCCGGCGCTCGCGTGTCTACCTCCGCCGTGTCGCTCGGTCGCTATATCGAGTTCTTTACCGAGTGCGCCAAAGAGGGCACACCAACGGTCTACCTGTGCTTTACCTCGGCGCTGTCGTCGAGCTACAACTCCGCGTGCCAGGCGGCGGACGCCGTGCGCGCCGAGTATCCCGATTTTGAGCTCTATGTGGTCGACAACGCTTTGCCTTGCGCGACCGGCGCGCTCTTGGCGCTCGAGGCTGTCCGTCAACGCTCGGCGGGACTCACCGCCAAGCAGCTGGTCGACTGGGCAAACGAGGCAAAGACCTACGTCCACGGCTACTTTACGCTCGAGAGCTTCGACGCACTGGCTGCCGGCGGCCGCATTCCTCCCGCGGCGGCGCAGCTCACGGCAAAGCTCGACGTCAAGCCCGAGCTCTCCTACGACCTGGCCGGCTCGCTGTCGCTGATCGGCGTCAACCGCGGCCGCAAGAAGGCGCTCAAGTCCATCCTCAAGTCGTTCCGTGAGAACTACGTGCCCGATCGCACCATGCCCATCGCCATCATGACGGCCGATGCCGAAAAGGATGGTGACTGGCTCGAAGCCGCCATCCGCAAGGAGGAGGGTTGCGCCGACGTCACGATCATTCGCGGCTCCGTGGGTCCCACCATCGGCTCGCACGTGGGCCCCGGCATGGTGGCCTGCGCGTTTTGGGGTAAGAACCGCGCCGACAAGGCGTCGCTTTCCGACCGTATCGCCCGCCGCGTGCGCGGTCAGTAGGCAAGCGCTGCGTCCGTAATCGCCCTCGACTCACAGCCCAAACGCTGGCATCGAGTATTCAACCTGGTAACAACACCCAACCCAAAAGGAAAGGTTTCATGGCAAACAAGCTCTCCGTCGCATTTATCGGCACCGGAATCATGGGTGCCCCCATCGCCGGTCACATCCTGGATGCCGGCTATCCCGTCACGGTCAACAACCGCACCAAGTCCAAGGCTGTCGCGCTTATCGAGCGCGGTGCCGCCTGGGCCGATACGCCGGCCGATGCCGTGGCTAACGCCGATGTCGTCTTTACCATGGTGGGCTATCCCTCCGAGGTCGAGGAGCTCTACCTGGCGGGCGACGGCCTGCTCGCGTGCACTAAGCCCGGCGCGGTCCTGATCGACCTCACCACGAGCTCGCCCGAGCTGGCGCGCGACATTGCCGAGGCCGCCCAGGTTTCCGGCCGCATGGCGTTTGACTGCCCCGTCACCGGCGGTGAGTCGGGAGCTATCGCCGGCACGCTCACGGCTATCGTGGGCGCTACCGAGAACGACATCGCGCCGGTCCGCGACATCCTTGCCACCTTTGCGGCCAACATCTGCTGCTTCGACGGCGCCGGCAAGGGCCAGGCTGCCAAGCTCGCCAACCAGGTGTCGCTGGGCGCCTGCATGGTCGGCATGGCAGACGCCATGGCATTTGCCGAGCTGAGCGGCCTTGACCTGGAGAAGACCCGCCAGATGATCCTGGGCGGTACCGGCAAGTCCGGCGCCATGGAGAGCCTGGCGCCCAAGGCACTCGACGGCGACTACAAGCCCGGCTTTATGGTTGAGCACTTCATCAAGGACCTGCGCTTGGCACTCGCCTATGCCGACGACCGCGAGCTTACGCTGCCCGGCGCCGACGTGGCCTTTACGCTCTACGACATGCTCGACGCCATCGGTGGCGCCAAGCTGGGCACCCAGGCCATCACGGTCCTCTACAAGGAGGAGGCCGACGCCATCGCCGCCGGTCTGGACTGGTCGCAGTATCGTCCCGAGGAGCATGGCGCTCACGAGGACGGCTGCGGTTGCGGCGAGCACGGCGACGACCATGAGTGCGGTTGTGGCCACCACCATGGCGAGGACCACGAGTGCTGCGGCGGCCACGGCCATGACGACGGCCATGAGTGCTGCTGCGGCCACCATCACGGGGAGTAGCGCCCATGAACTGGACGTTCGTGGTACTAGCGCTGGTGCTCTTTCTCTTTGCGATCTACATTGGCTTTTTGTGCGGCCAGTGGGCGTGCGAAAAGCGCGTGATCACCAAGCGCGACTACTGGATTGCCAATTTTGCAGGAGCGGCGGCAGTCGTCCTACTGACCTGGGTGTTCTCGCTGTTCCCGCTGGTGCAGTTTGCGCCGATCGGCTGGCTCGGCGGCTTTATCGCCGGTCTTAAGATGAGCTTTGGCGAGTCCGTCGGTCCGTGGCGCAAGCACGACGAGGTCTTTAACGTTAACAAGGCTCACCGCGCCGCCGCCGACGCGGGCGATGCCGAGGAGCGCCGCCGTGCGCGTCGCAATGGCGCGGCCGACCGACAGCTCATCTCGGTCACCGATGACAGCAAGGGTGCTGACAAGCACGCTAAGAAATAGTAAAAAGAGGTAATTATGGCAGAAAACAAAGACGAACAGCTCACCGACGAGGAGCTGGCACAGCTCCAGCTGGCAGAGGAGAACGAGAACGCCGTCGACCGCCTGGTCCAGGAGCTCGGCTGCCCCACGCGCCGCATCCGTCAGTTTGCCGCCCGCGTGCTGCACCTGCTTGCCGAGCGCGATCCGCAGCGCGTCGTGCCCTGCGTGCCCGCGCTGATCGAGGCGCTCGACCGCCCCGAGGCTCAGACCCGCTGGGAGGCTCTCGATGCCCTGGCGGCGCTCGCCACCACCTGCCCCGAGCAGCTGGGCGATGCCTTTGAGGGCGCCGAGACCGCGCTGTTCGATGAGATTTCGTCCACGCTGCGCTATGCCGCCTTCCGCCTGCTGTGCGTGTGGGGCGCCACGAGCGTCGAGCGTTCGCGCGAGGCTTGGCCCATCCTGGACGAGGCCATCCAGTGCTACCACGGCGACCTCGAGTATCGCGACATGCTCGGTTGCCTGTACGAGTTTGGCCGGGGCGAGATTGACGCCGAGGTCGCCGAGAAGCTCGCGCTGCGCCTTAAGTTCGATGCCGAGAACGGCAAGGGTAGCTATCTCAAGGCCCGTTCGAGCGAGATTTGCGAAATGCTTGTTAAACGTTTTGGCCTGGATCTCTCCAAAAAGAAGAAGCGTGCTAGCGTAAAAAAATCTGACGACGCCGAAGACGAGGAGTAACAGATTATGGCGCACGATGTAGTCCTGATTCCTGGTGACGGTATCGGTCCCGAGATTACGCAGGCTATGCGCCGCGTGGTCGAGGCCACTGGTGTCCAGATCAACTGGAACGTCCAGGAGGCCGGTGCCGGCGTCATGGACGAGTTTGGCACGCCGCTGCCCCAACATGTGCTCGATGCGGTCGCCGAGACCAAGGTTGCTATCAAGGGCCCCATCACCACGCCGGTCGGCACGGGTTTCCGCAGCGTTAACGTCGCCCTGCGCAAGCATTTTGACCTGTACGCCTGCGTGCGCCCCTGCCTGTCGCAGCCGGGCGACGGCTCGCGCTTCCGCGACGTCGACCTGGTTATCGTGCGCGAGAACACCGAGGACCTCTATGCCGGCATCGAGTTCGATGAGGGGGCTGCCGAGGTCGAGGAGCTCTCGCAGCTCGTCGAGCGCTCGGGCCAGAAGACCTTCGCCGCGGATTCCGCCATCTCGATCAAGCCGATTTCCATCGCCAAGAGCCGTCGCATTGTGGAGTACGCCTTTGAGTACGCCCGCCGCTGCGGCCGCAAAAAGGTGACGGCCGTGCACAAGGCCAACATTATGAAGGCGACCGACGGCCTGTTCCTGCGCGTTGCGCGCGAGGTGGCCGCCAACTATCCCGATATCGAGTTCAACGATAAGATTGTCGACGCCACCTGCATGGGCCTGGTCCAGAACCCCAACGACTTCGATGTCCTGGTGCTGCCCAACCTGTACGGCGACATCGTGAGCGACCTGTGCGCCGGCCTCGTGGGTGGTTTGGGCATGGCCCCCGGCTCCAACATCGGTGCCGACTGCGCCATTTTCGAGGCAACGCACGGCTCCGCGCCCGATATCGCTGGCCAGGATATCGCTAACCCCACGGCCGAGATCCTCTCTGCTGCGATGATGCTCGATCACCTGGGCGAGAACGACGCGGCCAATCGCATTCGCGCCGCCGTTTCTGCCACGCTCGACGAGGGTGAGCAGGTTACCGGCGACGTTCGTCGTGCCCAGACCGGCTCCGTTGAGGGCGCTGTGGGCACGCAGGCCTTTGCCGATGCTGTTATCGCGCACCTGGCCTAAGGCATGCAGACTGCAAACGCCTAAATAGTACTTAAGTGTTTGCGTATAACCTGAGAATCAATACGCCCGGCGCTCTGTCGGGCGTATTATATTGCGGACTATGTTTCCTAACAAGGAGTAACTGATATGGGTCTGATTCAAAAGAAGGACGAGAAGGACGAGATCGACGGCATCCAGATTATCGAGCGCGGCGAAGGTCCCGACGGTGACGAGGACGAGAAGATCGATCTGGTCGCCGGTACGTCTGCCGAGCACATTGCTGCCGGTACGACGGCCGAGGAGGAGGACGCCCGCCTGGAGGCTCAGATTGCCGCGGATGCCGCTGACGAGAACCTCATGCCCGAGGAGCAGGACGAGGACGACTCCGACGTGGACGACCATGCATCCAAGCACAAGAAGACGATGATTGCCGCCTTCGTTGTTGCAGTCGTGATCGCTGCGGTGGTCGGCTTCTTTATCGGCAACGGTGGTTTTGGCGGCAAGGGCGTCGGCTCGGCGACCCTCACCGAGGACCAGCTCGATTCGACCGTGGCAAGCTACAGCTACAACGGCAAGAAGAGCGACATCACCGCGCGCGAGGCCATTGAGAGCCAGTACAGCCTCGATACCGTCAAGGATGGCGATGGCAACTACACCGCTCCCTCTGCCGACGTCATCCTGTCCTACGTGCGCAACAAGATCCTGCTCGATGCTGCCGAGGACGAGGGCATCACCGTCTCTTCTAAGGAGATGAAGAAGTACGCCGAGGATTCCATCGGCACCTCCGACTACAAGACCATGGCCACGCAGTACGGCGTGTCCAAGGACCAGGCCAAGCAGATCGTCCGTCAGTCCGCGACGCTGCAGAAGCTCTACAAGAAGAAGGTCGGAGACAACTCCGCAAGCATGCCGACCGCCCCGACCGAGCCTGCTGACGGCAACGAGGAGACCGCGAGCAAGGACTACGCCGACTACATCATCAACCTTGCCGGTGACGAGTGGGATAGCGAGAAGGGCACCTGGAAGGACGCCGACAGCACCTATGCCAAGGCCTTTGCCGATGATGCCTTTACGACCGATAGCGCCACTTACAAGCAGGCCATGACCGCCTACTACACTGCTTATCAGCAGTATTCCTCGCAGGCTTCGAGCGCCAGCTCCAAGTGGACCGAGTATGCTAACGGCCTCTACGCCAAGGCCAACATCAGCATCTACGGCCTGTTTGCGTAAAGATTGCCTGAGCCTTCGAGTACGAAGCCGAAATATCTGATGAAGCCCCCTAGAACTGACATCGTTCTAGGGGGCTTTTTGCGTTGCAGGGACGGGCGGGGAAGAGGGTGGTAGGGGAGAGGTTATATACAAATTCTTGGAGACTTTATTCATGTAAAGTGAAAACGATTTCGGCCAAACTGGTAGTAACAATGTGGTACCACTGTTCATCTGGTAGTAACCACTTTTGAGATGAAATCGAATGGAAATTGCTAAGAATTAGTTTGGTAATGAAAGAAACGCAGCACATCTACCTGCGCAAATTACCGTTTACGGGCCAAAAATAACCGTTTGGCAACGATATAGTAATTTGAACGAAATGTGGTGGACGTTTGAATTGAGTGTGTGCTACCGAACATACCAGCAACCCGAGAAAAGGGACTGGGTTGTCTAAGTTTGCGCACCAATGCCGGCAAGCGGAGAAGCCGGTATGCACAAGGCGCGGACATGGAACTCGTTGGTGAACAACGAAAGAAAGGTTGGAGGAGATACCAATATGATGAAGTACCTCCAGAAGCTCGGCAAAGCGCTGATGCTTCCCGTCGCGGCGCTTCCTGTCGCAGGTATTCTTATGGGCGTGGGCTACCTGCTCGCTCCCGCAGTCATGGGTGCTGCCGGTGACACTACCGGTTTTGCCTATACCGCCGGCTTCCTGCTCATCAAGGCAGGCGGCGCTCTTATCGATAACATGGCCTGGCTGTTCGCAGTCGGCGCCGCTGTCGGCCTTGCCGACGATCACGATGGCACCGCTGGCCTCGCTGGCCTCGTCGCCTTCCTGATGATCCAGCAGCTCCTGAACCCCGCTGTTGTTGGTACCATTCGTGGTATGGATGCCGATGCTCAGACCGCTTGGCTTGCCACGACCGAGGGCATCGCGTTCTCCAAGATCGCTGGCAACTCCTTCATCGGTATCCTGTCCGCCGTCATCGGTGGTACTTGCTACAACAAGTTCAAGGACACCCGTCTTCCCGACTGGCTGGCCTTCTTCTCCGGCAAGCGTTGTGTCGCCATCATGACCGCCGTCATCTGCATCGTCGTCTCCGTCGTCCTGCTCTTTGCTTGGCCCCTCATCTTCGGTGCGCTCGTCGCTCTGGGCGAGGGTATCGCTGCTATGGGTGGCATCGGCGCTGGCATCTACGCCTTCCTCAACCGCCTGCTCATCCCGACCGGTCTGCACCACGCACTCAACAACGTGTTCTGGTTCGACACCATCGGCCTTGGCGACCTGACCCACTTCTGGGCTGGCGAGACCTCCGCTGACGTCAAGTGGAGCCTCGGTATGTACATGTCCGGCTTCTTCCCCTGCATGATGTTCGGTATCCCGGGCGCTGCCCTGGCTATGGTTCAGACCGCTAAGAACAAGAAGGCTGCTATCGGCCTGGTTGTCTCCGCTGCTATCTGCGCCTTCGTCTGCGGCGTCACCGAGCCCTTCGAGTTCGGCTTCATGTTCCTGTGCTTCCCGCTCTACGTCGTGTACGCTGCCCTGTACGGCATCTTCACCATCATCACCTACTATGTTGGTTTCCGTGCTGGCTTCTGCTTCTCCGCTGGTGCTACCGACCTCCTGTTCTCCTCTAGCCTCCCGGCTGCTGCCAACACCTGGATGATCATCCCGCTGGGCATCGCTGCCTTCGTGGTCTTCTACCTCGTGTTCCGCTTCGCCATCACCAAGTTCAACCTCATGACCCCTGGTCGCGAGGATGAGGATGTCGAGGAGACCTCCGCTTCCGCCGCT
>CABUVH010000031.1 GCA_902494935.1 uncultured Collinsella sp. | reverse complement strand
GGGTCGATACCGAAGGCCTCGACCTTCTCGAGTGCGGTGGAGACGGCGACGAAGTGCTTTGCCACGGCCTCGGCGTTCTGCTCATCGGAGCCGTCGATGGCGCCCTGAGCCTTGAGCTGCTCGAGCATCCAGGTCTTGACCTCGCGAGCGTTGGTGAGGGTCTCGAGCGTGGTGAAGGTCTTGGAGACGATGATCACGAGCGTGGTCTCGGGATCCAGGCCTTTGAGCTTCTCGGCCTGGTCGTTGGGGTCGATGTTGGAAATGTAGCGGCAGTCGATACCGGCGTCGGCGTAGGGATGCAGAGCCTCGTAAGCCATGACCGGGCCCAGATCGGAGCCGCCGATGCCGATGGACACCAGATGCTCGATCTTTTTGCCGGTAACGCCCTTCCACTCACCGGAGCGCACGCGCTCGGCGAAGGCATACATGCGATCGAGGACCTCGTGCACGTCGGCGACGACGTCCTGGCCGTCGACGATGAGCTGGCCCTTCTCGCTTGCCGGGCGGCGCAGCGCGGTGTGCAGGACGGCGCGGTCCTCGGTGGTGTTGATGTGCTCGCCGGAGAACATGGCATCGCGGCGCTCCTCAAGCTTCACCTCGCGGGCAAGATCGCACAGCAGCTTGACGGTCTCATCGGTCACCAGGTTCTTCGAAAGATCGAAGTGCAGGTCACCGGCGTCAAAGCTCAGCTTGTTCACGCGGTCGGCGTCAGCAGCGAACCAGGCCTTGAGGTCGATACCTTCGGCCTCGAGCTTCTCCTGATGAGCCTCGAGCGCCTTCCAAGCGGCAGTCGACGTAGCATCGATAGGTGCGGCAACAGTTGCCATAGAGTCCTCCTCAGCATACGGGCGCACGCCTCCATGCGCCCGGACATTCAGATGCCACTATTCTAGCGCAGGTCAAGACTACAATCAGCGAGCGTTGCCAATCGGCCCCCAAACGGCAACCGATTAAAAAGGGACAGGCTTATTTTGGCAGGTCAAACGCTTTACCAACCAAAAATAACCCGTCCTTTTATGGCAAATATTAGGCCGCGGCGCAGACGCTACCGAGCAACTCACGCAGAGGAGACCCGATGCCCTCCAGCAGTTCGGGCGCGATAATGGCAAAAACGGGAACCTCACCGGTGCCCACGACAGCAGGCGCCTTGCCCTCCGAGAGAATGCATCCATAAGGGACAAAACCGTCTTCGCCGGCATCGAGCGCCGCCATGCGACGCGCGAGCTCGCGCGCAAAGCCAGCAGTATCGGCATCGCCAATCGCCAGGACAAAGTCCACGCCTTCGTCGGTCGCCAGGGCCACGGCTTCGTCGATCAGCTCGTCTCCCCCGTCGCCCCCAACCGAGCCGCAGCGGAAAAGTACGCGCTCGAGTAGGGCTCGATCAAGCGAGCCAAGTGCCACCGAGACAAGCTCATCGCGCGTATGCTTGTCACCGCCCAACACGACCAGCGCCTTGGTGCCACCGTAGTGAGCGACCAATCGTCCGCACCAGCGAGCCACGTCTCCATCCACAACAAGGCGCGTCGGCATACCAAACCCGTAATTGACCATCTTTCCCACAACCCTTCCGTGCACATAGGCGGTATCAATCGTTAGGCTCATGCTACGAAGCGAGCTTTTCCGAGCTGTTTCGCACTCTTTAGAGCTGCGTTAAAACCCAATCCAACCGCACGACCATACCTACCAAAACAAACCAGTCCCTTTTTGACAGGTTTTGACGATGTCCGGACGAGCGGGTATTATCGAACAGATATTCGATAAGAACATGTGTTTGATGGGAGGACGCGTGGGGCACGAGCGTCACACCTATATCTGTATCGACCTCAAGACGTTTTACGCTAGCGTCGAGTGCGTCGACCGCGGACTCAACCCGCTCACCACCAACCTGGTCGTTGCCGACGAATCGCGCGGGCGCACGACCATCTGCCTCGCCATCACACAGGCCATGAAGGACTTAGGGATTCACAATCGCTGCCGTCTGTTTGAGATTCCCGACGGCATCGACTACATCAAAGCCGTACCGCGCATGCAGCACTACATGGAAGTGTCGGCGCAAATCTACGGCATCTATCTGGAATACGTGAGCCCGCAAGACATTCACGTCTATTCAATCGACGAATGCTTTATCGACGTGACGCCCTATCTAGACCTCTACCATACCAATGCCAAAGGCTTTGCCTGCATGTTGCGCGATGAGGTCCTCGCGCGCACCGGCATCACGGCGACGGTCGGCATCGGCCCCAACCTATTCCAGGCCAAGGTAGCGCTCGATATCACCGCCAAGCACGTACCCAGCCGCATCGGCATACTCGACGACGAGACCTTTCGCAAAGAGATCTGGCCCCATCGTCCCATCACCGATATCTGGGGCATCGGGCCCGGCGTGGCAGCCCGACTCGAGAAGTATGGCGTCTACGACCTGATGGGTGTCGCCGCACTCGACGAGAACCTGCTCTACGACGAGCTCGGCGTCAATGCCGAATATCTCATCGACCACGCCTTTGGGCGCGAGCCGACAACCATCGCCGATATCCAAGCCTATCGCCCACAAGCAACTTCGACCACCACAGGACAGGTGCTCTCGAAGGGTTATGCCTACGAGCAAGCCTACACCGTCTTGCGCGAGATGGTCGACAACGCCGTGTTGGACTTGGTCGATAAACACGTGGTCTGCGACAGCATCTCGCTCTTTGTGGGCTACGCGAGCGAACGCGCCGACATACGCCGCCTCGACGCCAGCGGTACAGCGCAATATGTGGACGGATGCGGGCACCTGCGCTCGAGCACATCGAGTATCGAACCTACCGCAACCGCCGGCCCCGAGCTCGCGCCCCGTGCTCCCAAGCCAGTCCAGCGCGATGACGAAAGGCGTCGCCTGGTGCGCGAAGCGCAGGCAATCGATGGCATCTTTGTGGGAGAGCATGGCGGCAAACCGCGCGGTGGCTATGCCGCACTCTTTGCGCACTCCAACGCCTCGCGAAAGCTGCCCGAGCGCACCAATTCGTTTAAGAAGATCATGGGCTATTTCGATGAGCTCTGGGCGCAGACTGTCGATCCCAAACGACCGGTCAAGCGCATCAACCTGGGCTTTAGCAATCTTGTGCCCGAGGAATTTGCCACCATCGATCTGTTCAGCGATATCGAGGCCGATGAGCGCGAGCGCGACCTGGCGCGCGCCGTCCTGGCCGTGAAAGGCAAGTACGGCAAGAACGCGCTCGTCAAGGGATTAAGCTTTACCGCCGGCGCCACCGCGCGCGAACGCAACGACCAAGTTGGAGGACACCGTGCCTAAGCCCAAACAACAGCCCGTGCGCCCGCCGACCGCCTTCGAGCGCCTGGCGGACCCCGAGGGCAGACGCCGCGTCGCCGACCCCAACCTCACTGCCAACGGTGCCGTGCGCGCCAACCGCGCCGCACAGTTTATGCCCTTTGCCGCCCTCACGGGATACTACGAACTCGTGCGCAAGCAGGAAATCACCGTCGAGCCAAAACGTGAGCTCACGGAAGAAAAAGCCCTCGTACTTTCTAAAAAGCTCGAGGGTCTCAAACGTGGCGACTTGGTTCGTGTCACCTATTACGATACGTACGGCTATCGCTCCCGCACCGGCATCCTCGACGAGGCGCTCCCCGCCTTCAAGCTCCTCAAGCTCAAAGACATCGCCATCGACTTCGACGACATCCAAGACATCGAACTGCGCGGACGAGCCTAGCCAAGGAAGCGCATCCAGGGCGGCGCTTACAGCGTCATGACGTAGTAGCCCGCGTCTTTCACGGCCGTCTCGAGGACACCGCGATCAACCGGCTGCTTAGAGCGCACGCGTGCCGTGTGATCCGCATACGTCACCGTTGCCCACACGCCATCCAGCGCATTCAGGGCATTGGCCACGTTCTGAGCGCAGCCGTCACAGCTCATGCCGCCGATGAGCAGCTCATCGCTATAGGGATAGTGCGATGCATCGGTATCCACCACAACAACCTTTTTGGTTTTCTTGCCGCTCGTACCATCGCTGCAACAACTCTTCCCGTGTGTCGAAGCGGCAATGCGACGCAGTCCAAAAAACATGCCGACGGCAATGACGGCCAGCACGATGAGATTCGCAGGGTTGAGCAAGTCACTCATGCGTTCCCCTTTCAAGTAGCCCTATCTAGATACCCCCATGGGGTGTCCCCATCTTAACCCAAAATCATGTCGGTTCGGTCAATTAGTTTCCCTATTCAAACTTTTTTGTTGACCATGGCTTACTTTCATGTATAAGTTTTCCTAGGCTAACAAGTGAGGGCTCGAAAGGGGCAACGTGACTCGAACCATTGACATCCCAACATACCAAACGGCTGTCGTGCGCAACTGCTCCCCTACGCTCGCAGGTATCAAGCCGGCTTCGCTCTTTACCTATCCCGGCGTTTACGCCAACCAAAACAGAAAACTCGGCGTCGCTCAAATCGAAGAGCGACGCTCTCGCCTGCTCGCCGTCATAGCCCAATGCAACCGCGAGCTCCAGCCGCTCGGGATCCATATGAGCGTTTTGGTCTGGCGCCCCTGCGGAGCGCTCATCTATGTGTACCGCCCTGCGGACCTCATGCGATACCTCTCCGACCCCCGCGCCACGACGGCGCTTGTCGCCGAAGGTTACGATGTCCACAACCTGCCCGCATCCCTGGTGCATCTCGCCGCGCGCATCACGCTGGCAAGCAGCAATGCCGCAGAAAGCGCCTATGATGGCAGTGTCTGCGCACTCGCGCGAAATAGGCGCTGCGATACGGGGTGCATGTGCGAGTTCCCCCACGAAATTGGCTATTTTTTGGGCTATCCCTACGAAGATGTCCATCAGTTTATCGTCCAGCACGGCGAAAACTATAAGGTCTTTGGCGCCTGGAAGGTATACACAAACGTCGAACAGGCGCTCACGACCTTCGATTCCTATCGTGCATGCACGCAATACCTTACCTACATCTATCAACAGGGCTGCACCCTGGGACAACTTGTCCAGGCAACCCGATAGAGCATACAAAACGCGGCCGCACGTCGCACAACCGAAAGGAAAACATATGAGCAAGATCGCCGTCGTCTACTGGAGCGGCACGAGCAACACCGAGGCCATGGCAAACCTCGTCGCCGAAGGCGCCACGTCCGCGGGCGCCGAGACTGAGGTCATCCCCTGCGCCGACTTCTCTGCCGACAAGGCCGCCGAATATGATGCCTTCGCCTTCGGCTGCCCCGCCATGGGTTCCGAGGAGCTTGAGTATGACGAGTTCCAGCCTATGTGGGACGAGGTCAAGGAGACTCTCGGCGACAAGAAGGTCGTCCTCTTTGGCTCCTATTCGTGGGCCGAGGGCGAGTGGATGGACAACTGGAAGGCCGACGCCGACGAGGCCGGCGTCAACGTCGTGGACTCCACCATCTGCTACGACGCGCCCGACGACGAGGGCGAGACCGCTTGCAAGGCCCTCGGAGCCGAGCTCGCGTAACGAACCCAGGGCCTCCAAGAGAGCCTGCATCAAAGCGCATCACCATCCCTACAAAAGAGCGGGGGCTGAATTCAAGTCCAGCCCCCGCTCTTTTGTAACGGCAGTTACATCAACCGGCTACGAGATGTTGCCCAAGAACGCCTTGGTGCGTTCGCTCTTGGGATGGTCGAAGACCTCGCTCGGCGTACCCTCTTCCACAATGACGCCGCCGTCCATAAAGACGACGCGGTCGGCGACATCGCGGGCAAAGCCCATCTCGTGCGTCACGACGATCATGGTCATACCGTCGTGCGCCAGGTCGCGCATGACGCCCAGGACGTCGCGCACGAGCTCAGGATCGAGCGCCGAGGTGGCCTCGTCAAAGAGCATGACGTGCGGGTTCATCGACAGGGCGCGGGCGATGGCAACGCGCTGCTGCTGGCCGCCCGAGAGCTGGCTCGGCATAAAGTCGATACGCTCGGCAAGACCGACCTTGGTCAGCTCCTCGACGGCAATCTTCTCGGCCTCTTCCTTGCTGCGCTTGAGCACCTTCTGCTGCGCGAGCATGACGTTCTTTTTGACTGAGAGGTGCGGGAACAAATTGAACTGCTGGAACACCATACCCAGATGCGTGCGCACCTTGTTAAGGTCGACGCCCTTGGCGCACACGTCCACACCCTCGACGATAATCGAGCCGCTCGTGGGATGCTCCAGACGATTGATGCAGCGAAGCATCGTCGACTTGCCCGAGCCCGAGGGGCCCAAGACCACAACGACCTCACCCTTGTGCACATCCAGATCGATATCGCGCAGGACCACGTTGTCGCCAAAGGCCTTCTGGAGGTTCTTGATGCTGACGACGACCTCGTTCGAGTTATTGGTTTCGCTCATGATAGGACCTCCTTACAGACCGGCGATGTGATCGGCAGGCGTCGCGACAACCTGTCCGGCGCTCTTGGCGGGACGCTTCTTCTTGGTCTCGGCCGTGCCCAAAAGCCTCGCCTCAAGACCGCTCACCAAGCGAGCGAGCGGCAGGGTGATGACCAGATAGAACAGGGCGGCAACCACATACGGCGTGATGGAGCCCGTCGTGGCCACGATGGTACGGGCGTTCATGACGATCTCGACCACACCCACGGCGGCAAGCAGCGACGTATCCTTGTAAAGCAAGATAAACTCGCTGGTCAGCGTAGGCAAAACATTGCGGAATGTCTGCGGAATCATAACGTAGAGCAGCGTCTGGAAGGCATTCATGCCCAGAGAGCGAGCAGCCTCGTTTTGGCCCTTGGGGATCGATTGAATACCGGCACGGAAGATCTCGCACAGGTACGCAGACGAGTTCATGGCCATGACGATAACGCCCAAGACATAGTCGTCCACCTTGACGCCAGCCAACGGCAGACCGAAGAACGCGATATAGATCTGCAGGAACGCCGGCGTACCGCGAATGATATTCACGTAGATGCCGGCGAGGCAACGCAGGATGCGCGACTTGGAGATGCGCATGAGCGACAGGGCAAAACCGAAGGGAATTGCCAGCGGAAACGCCACAAGCACGATCGAAAGCGACATAAGGAAGCCCTTAAAGACGATCGGCAGGCTTTGGACCAAAATGACCGGGTTCAAGAACAGGCGCAGGAACATATTGGAGTTCCAGGCCTCGACCCACGGCTGCTCCTTAAGATCGGCCAGGAAGTTATCGAAGGCCGTCACGCCCTTGATCTCGACGGAAGGAATTTTTGAAATCTTCTTGGTCGAACCGTCGGCGAGCGTATAGGTGCCGCTAAAGGCCTCATCGCCGCCCTCAACGGGAAACGTCACGCCGTAAACCTCGACACGGAAAAAGCCGCCGGCAGGCGCCGTCTCGCCAAAGTCAATCTTGAGCGTCTGGCCGTCAGCCTTGCACGTGGGCTTCATGGGCGTACGATCCATGAGGTCCTCGCCCGAGAGCATCGTCAATCGCGTGTCATCGGTACCAAACGTCGTGCCGTCGACAAACGTCAAAGAAAGACCGCTCAGCTCCTCGTCGGCATCGGCCTGAACTTCCCAGGTAATGCGCGTCTCGGTGCCGCCGACCACATCGCTGCCCGAACCGGTGTTGGGTCGGGCGGTAATCTTTGCGGTCTCAAGCGCCTGGGCGGTCGTGGGCGCATATGCCCCCGCGCACACCAGCGCGAGCGCCACGGCCATGACGCAGACTAGCTTTTGGAGCAAGGCGGGCAGTGGAAAACGCTGCTCCGCGGCCCCTTTGTTCAGTCGAGACAAGGTGGCTCCTATCGTAGAAGTTGCCGACAAAACGAGACGGAAACGCTCTCCGTCAAGAGAAGCGCAAAGGCCCTCTCCGCAAAACGGAAAGGGCCCGCGCGCAATCAAGTAGTTATTTTACTTGATGTTGTACTTAGCCATGAGGGCGTCGACGGTACCGTCGTCGGTCAGGTCCTTGATGGCCTGGTTGATGTCATCCTTGAGCTTGGTGTTGCCCTGGTTGATGGCAATGGCGTACTCCTCGCCGGTGCTAATCTGCTTGATGGTCTGGCAGGTGTTGAACTGCTCGGCGGTCAGCTGGCTGGCAACGGAGCGGTTGGTGACTACGGCGTCGCCCTTATCGGACTGCAGGGCGCTGAAGCACTCGGTAGCGTCCTTGTAGGGGACAATCTTGGCCTTGGGGAAGTTCTCCTGGGCAAAGGCCTCGGCGGTCGAGCCAGACTGGACGATGATGGCAGCATCGGCGTTGTTGAGCTTCTCGCTGTAGTTGTCGGCCGTGATGTCGGTGTTATCGACCTTGGTCACGATAGCCTGATCGTCCATGTAGTAGGAATCGGAGAAAGTAACTTCCTTCTCACGCTCGGGCGTGTCGGTGATAGCCGCAATGGAGACGTCATACTTGGCGCCCGAAGCGACACCCGGAACCAGCGTGTCAAAGTCATTGTTGACATACTCGACATCCAGGCCCAGCTTGTCGCCGATGGCCTTGATGAGCTCAAGGTCAAAGCCCTGATAATCGCCGTTGTCATCCTTGTACTCAAACGGAGCGTACTCGGCAGAGGTGCCGACGGTGAGCGTACCATCCTTGACGAGCGCGTACTCCTTGGAGCCGTCGACCTTCTCGACCTTAGCGTCGTCAGAGCTGCTGGAACCGGCATCAGAACCAGAGGTGGCGTTGGACGAGCCGCAGCCCGTCAGTGCGAGGGCGAGCGCCATGGCACCCGTGGCGGCAAATGCGCCAAGCTTCTTGAGCTTCATAATCAGTCTCCTTCCGGTGACCTCGTTTGATTCAGAGGCCTGCAAAAACTGTTGGCTATTATGCACCTGGAATTACGAATCTGCAATGAGAAAACTGATTGAAACAAACCCATAACGTGAATGGAATACTCTACTTTGTGACAGTCATTACTGCTGCAATGACCTTAATAATCTAATTTCAGCTGCATAACCTGCAAGTTCGTTCGGAGTCTCCAAAATAAACGGCAGCGAACACAAACGGCCATTCGATACAATATTCTGCATAACCTGCATACCGCCACCAAATTCCTCGCTGCCAAGGTATCCCTTGCCGATGCACTCGTGACGATCTTTATGGGCGCCGCAGGGGTTCTTCGAATCGTTGATGTGTACGGCATGCAAGCGATCGATACCCACCACGCGGTCGAACTTGTCGAGCACGCCGTCCAGATCATGGATGATGTCGTAGCCGGCATCGCTCACATGGCAGGTGTCCAAACAAACGCCCAGCTTATCGGACAGCTCTGGGCACTTGGCGGCAACGCCCTCGATAATGCACGCCAGTTCTTCAAAGCTACGGCCCACCTCGGTGCCCTTGCCGGCCATGGTCTCGAGCAATACCGTCGTCTGCTGTCCCTCGAACATCACCTGGCACAGCGTATCAACAATCATCTGAATGCCGACGTCTGCCCCCTGTCCTACATGCGCACCGGGATGAAAATTGTAGTAGTTGCCGGGCAGTGCTTCCATGCGCTGCAGATCCTCGGCCATGGCCTCCAGGGCAAACTCGCGCGCTCGCTCCTTAGCGGAGCAGGGGTTATAGGTATACGGGGCATGAGCCACGAGCGGGCCAAAGTCGTTTTGCTCCATAAGCTCGCGCAGAGCCGTCACGTCATCCATGTCAAGGTCTTTTGCCTTGCCACCGCGTGGGTTGCGCGTAAAGAACGCAAAGGTATTGGCGCCAATGGACAACGCCGTCTCCCCCATTGCCCGATAGCCCTTCGTCGTCGAAAGATGACACCCGATCGTCAGCATCTCCAACTCCCCCTCATCAGTTGCGGTGAAATACGGTCTATTGGTGCCCTATTTTGGCGCAAACAGACCGTATTCCACCGCAAGTTATAAAAGGGGCATCAGGGGCGAAGGCCTCCAAGGCATTCCAGGCGCTGGCGCCATGCCCCCACGCCCTAAAGTTTCAAGCGAATCGCATCGATGATGTGTGCACAGCGCTGCGTGGCGGCAAGGGGCATGACGGGACTCTCGAGTTTCCCCGCCTGAATAAGCTGCGTCGCATGCTGGATTTCGCCGTAGAAATCATCGATCTCAAACGGGGCATTTATTTCTAGCGTTCGACCGTCGGAATACTTCACATGAGCGAGCTCGGGGCGATGGAGCCGCTCGATTTCCAACGAGCCCCGCTCACAGGCAATCGTTAAGCGGCTTTCATATGTTGCTTTGCCGTCGCACACCATATGAATGGGTATACCGCCGACGCTCATATGGATCTCGTCGGCCCAATCGACGCGGCCGCCCGATACGTCACGCCAGCGAACTTCACGGGAAGAAACCTCGCACGCGCCCGCGAGCAAATCCTCAAACCAACCGACTGCATAGCAGCCCATATCATATAGACAGCCGCCCTGCAACGGATCAAGCAGATAGCCCGAAGGAGGCTCGCCGTAATCGAGCTTTTGCACGCTTTCAATCGAGACAATACGGCCAAGCTCACCCGACGCAAGCAAGTCCTTCACGCGAGTGCGCATCGGGCAAAACCGATTCTTCATCGCCTCCATAAACAGCACGCCGCGCTCGCGAGAGGTGGAAGCAATCGAGAGAGCCTCTTCCTCACTCAAAACGGCCGGCTTTTCGCACAGCACGGCCTTTCCGGCGCGCAGCGCGCGACAGGCCCAACGCGTATGCATGCCATGCGGAAGAGCCAAGTAGATTGCGTCGACATCGGGGTCGGCAATCAGCGCGTCATAAGCCGCATCGCCGTTATCATCGGCCGAGGCATGGCTATGCGCAGCATCGATCGAAAACGCTCGGGAAAATTCCTCGACATGCGCAGGAGTGCGGCCGGCCGCAGCCACCAGCCGTGCCCCGTCGACCTTCTTGAGCGACGATGCAAATCGATGCGAAATGTGCCCGGCGCCCAAAACGCCCCAACGAACCTCGCGCAAATCATCACATGAATCTCGATGGCCCACGACAGCCCCCTTCAGTTGCGGTGGAATAGTTCCTGTTTGGTCCCTATTCTGCCGCAAACAGGAACTATTCCACCGCAAGTTATAAAAGGGTCATGAGGAGCGCGTTTTGCCGAAGGCCTTAAGCACCGCCGTCACGGGACCAGGCTGGAAACGTCGGCGCACATCGTCGAGACACTCGGGAATATCGATGTGCTGCGGGCAGTGCCGCGCGCATTTGCCGCATTTGACGCAATTGCTCACCAACTTGGGCTCGCTTGTGCGCACCGCGCTCGCCGTAAAGTACTGCGATAGACCCGTAAACCAGCTGTGCGCATAGCTCGCGTTGTAGGCGGCAAAACACCCAGGGATATTGATGCCTTTAGGACACGGCATGCAATAGCCACATCCCGTGCAGGGAACGCGATTCGATTTTTCAAACTCTCTCAACACGCGTGCGATGGCATCGAGCTGAGTAGCTGTCATCGAATCCGGCAGGGCCCGATCGGCCAAGGCCGCGTTCTCATCCACTTGCGCGGTATCGGTCATACCCGAAAGCAGCATCGTCACCTGAGGATGGTTCCACACCCACGAAAGCCCCCAGGCGGCAGGAGTGCGCAAATGCGGGTCACAGGCGCTATCGAGCACAGCGCGTGCCCGCGGCGGCAGTTTGCCCGCTAGACGACCGCCCAGCAGTGGCTCCATCACAAACACCGCGAGCCCGCGCTCCGCAGCCTCCATGAGTCCTGCCGTTCCCGCTTGGTAACGCTCGCCGGCATAGTTGTACTGGATCTGGCAAAAATCCCAGTCATATGCGTCAAGCATCGTCAGAAAATCCGCCGCGCTGCCGTGATACGAAAAACCAATCTGGCGAATGCGCCCCGCCGCCTTTTGACGCGCGATCCAGTCCTCGATGCCCAGCGCCACCACACGTTCCCACTGAGCAGGCGAGGTGATGTTGTGCATAAGGTAATAGTCGATATGGTCGGTCCGCAGCCGACGCAGCTGCTCGTCAAAGAAACGGTCGAAATCCCCTGTGCATGCACACGAAGCGTGCGGCAACTTGGTCGCCAGCAACACCCGGTCGCGCAGTCCCAGGCGCTCAAGTGAGGCGCCCACGCACACCTCGTTACCGGGATAGAGATACGCGGTATCCAGATAATTAATCCCCTGCTCCACCGCACGGGAAATGATGGCATCGGCTGTCTTCGCGTCCGGACGTCCCGGCGCACCGGGAAACCTCATGCAGCCCAGGCCCAGAGCAGATATTCGGTTACCACTTTTGGGGTCAACGCGGTATTGCACGGACCCTCCCTTCGCCATCAGCGCTCGGCAAGGCGAAACACAATGGTCACGCAGCCGAAACATCGTGGAATCGCAATCGAGAATGTATCGTAACGCAGCAGAAATCGAGCTGTCACGGCAGCGCTTTAACATCAGCAAAAAGCCCAATGAAAGAAGGCGAGCGCAACCACGCGTGAGGATGCCTGCCCCTACCCCGGCGAACAATACATCCTCTCGGTCGGCCGTTACCAGATCGAGGTCATGGACCATCTGGACGAGCTTCCCGCCACAGGCGCTGTCATCTTCTGCACCTTCCCCAAGGTGCGCGATGGCGTTGGATATCCCGCACGCGTTTTCGCGGTCTGCCCTGCGGCATAAGCGCACAGCGCAATAGTTTCTTTTTCTTAACAGCAGCCCCGCGCGCTCACCAAACGTCCCGGCGGCATACAATCCATCAGGCGCCCCCTACGCGGGCGCCTTTTATATGGGGAGATAATTCACATGCAGATCAACAAGGTCACCTTTATCGGCAAGGGCGGCGTCGGGCTACTCTACGGCAGTATGATCGCCCAGGCACTCGGCAACGACGCCGTCGAATACGTTATGGATGACGTCCGTTTTGAGCGTCACGCGGGCGATGCGCTCACCGTCAATGGCAAGCCCTGTGCGCTCAAGTCCGTCCGCGCCAGCGAGGCAACGCCCGCCGATCTGGTCATTCTCACGGTCAAGACGACTGGACTCAACCAAGCACTCAAGACTATGGAGCGCGTCGTGGGACCCAATACGCTCATCGCCTCGCTGTGTAACGGCATTACGAGCGAGCAGAAGATTGCCGAGCGCTTTGGCTGGGAGCATACCGTTCTTGGTATTTGCCAGGGCATGGACGCCGTGTTCCTCAACGGAGAGCTCACCTTTACCAATGCGGGCGAAATCCGCTTTGGCGCGGCGGCCGGCACCGAGCTCGCAACCGTCACCGCCATCGACGAGCTCTACACGCGCTGCGGCATCGCCCATACCGTCGAGAGCGACGTTGCGCACCGCATGTGGGCCAAACTCATGCTCAACGACGGCATCAACCAGACGTGCATGGCCTACGGCGGGACCTACGGAAGCGCCACGGAGCCGGGCTCCGAGCAGCGTCGCTGCTTTGTTTCTGCCATGCGCGAAACGCTTGCGGTCGCCAACGCCGAGGGCATTGAGCTGACCGAGGCAGACCTGACGCAGATGGTGCACCTCATTGAGGGAATCGACCCCACCGGTATGCCCTCGATGGCGCAGGACCGCATCGCGCAACGAAAAACCGAAGTCGAGGAGTTCGCGGGCACCATTTGCCGCCTGGCCGTCAAACACGATATCCAAGTGCCGCAAAACGATTGGCTCTATCAGCGCATCCGCGATATCGAGAAAAGCTGGTAGCGCCCGGCTCACCACGTCAACAGGCTCAACAGCAAAGCCGCCACAAGGAGCACTCCCCTTACGGCGGCTTTCATCTTCATCTATAACCAGTAGTCGATGTCCCGACGGTTAGAGCTGCGACTCCGACGCCTGGTCCTCATCGTCGCGACAAAGGACTACACCCGCACTTCCCAGCAGTGCGGCCGCGACCAACGCACTGACCACGATAGAGGCAGCCCCACAAGACCCCTGCATGCCCGCAACGAGCGCGGCCGCAGGACCAAGGCAGCCAAGCACCAATGCGACGGCGGCAATGGCGATATCTCGAGCGTTCACAAGACCACTTCCTCCACGAGAAAGACCTTATTTCTCATGAACTAGTGTGCCCCGCGCCCATATGCGCGGCGTACTGCCACGGTAAGCGCTCTGTTAGCTCAAGCGCATGCATAGAACGGGCGTCCTTACGTTGCCCTAAAGCTCGGTAAAGACGCCCGTCCGCCAAATATCCGTGATGCAGAATAATTACCAGCCAGTGTAGTAGTCGGTGGTTCCGGCAGCGCAGCCGGAGTCATAGACCTTGCACTCACCCTTGGAGCCGGTAAACGTGGAGCCTTGGGCCTTATCGCCCGCGGCCACGACGTAGTAGCCATCGGAATCGCGCCAAAAGCCCTCGGAATCCTGCGTCCATTCGCCCGTGCGGTGATGGTAGAGTACGTTGCTGCTGTAATAAGTCTCGCGGCGGCCGTTATAGTTATTGACGCCGCTCGAGCGCGTCAGGCCCGAGCCGTTCGCGTAATACGCAGCAGACGCGTAAGACGAGCCGGAGCCGGCGTTGTAATACGAAGCCTGAACGGCCTCAGCGGCCTCGGCTTCGGCTGCGGCAGCCTCGAGCGCCTCGCGCTTGGCATCCTCTAGCGTAGAGCGAAGCTCGTCGAGCTCGGTCGACTTGGCGTCGACCTCCCCCATCGTCAACAGGCTACTCGCGCCGTCGATGCAGCCCTGCAACACAGCGCGCTCGTCATCGGTAGCATAGTCGCCATACATATTCATAATGATCTGAGCGCGCATCTCCAGGGAGTCGCGCTTTGCCCCCATCGAGGCATTCCACTCCTGCATAGAGCCATAACCATCGCCGCGGTAGTCAACGGGCTGCACCAGCGTCGCCTCGGACGGCGTAGATCCGACCGTATCGGATAGTGTTGCCGCGTGGGCATCAGTTGCGCCGGCGCCCACCAAAAGTGCCACGGTCAGAGCGGCGGAAAGGGCGGCGGCTTTCGGTTTTCGTGAATCGATCCTCATGTAGCTGGAAACCTCCGTAGTGTGTTTTTGCTGCGTTTGAGCTGCGTGTGATTCGATCGCGCTGCATAGTACCCCGAGCAAAT
>CABUVH010000030.1 GCA_902494935.1 uncultured Collinsella sp. | reverse complement strand
GATGAAGAAGGTCGCCGCCGCTGCTGCCGAGGCCGGTGCGTACTGCGAGGTGTCGCTCGAGCGCATGATGAGCTGTGGCTTTGGCGCCTGCAACACCTGCAATGTCGAGACGGTCGACGGTATGAAGGGCGCCTGCATGTGCGGCCCCGTGTTCGATGCTTCCAAGGTGGTGGTCTTCTAGTGGGTACTGTGAACATGGCCGTCGATTTCGGCGGCGTCAAGATGCAAAACCCCATCAACACCGCAGCCGGTACCTTTGGCTACGGTTGGCAGTTCCAGAACTTCTTCGATGTCTCCCAGCTGGGCGCCATCACCACCAAGGGTTGTGCTGCCGAGCCCTGGCCCGGCAACCCCGCGCCCCGCATGGCTGAGATCCCGGGCGGCATGATCAACTCCGTGGGCCTTCAGAACCCCGGCGTGGCTGCCTTTGCCCGTGAATCCGGTCCGTGGCTCGAGCAGCTCTCCAAGGACGGTTGCCAGGTCATCTGCCAGGTCGCCGGTCACTCCGTCGAGGAGTTTGTCCGCGCGCTCGAGATGTATGTCGAGCTGTGCCCCTGGGCTGCCGGCTACGAGATCAACGTGAGCTGCCCCAATATCGCCGCCGGCGGTGCCGCCATGGGCTCCTCGCCCGAGGGCGCCTCTGCCGTTATGGCTGCCTGCCGTAAGGTGACCGATAAGCCGCTGTTCGTAAAGATGGCTCCGGTTAACGTCGCCGAGATTGCGAAGGCTCTCGAGGCCGCCGGCGCCGACGGCCTTTCGGTCATCAACTCTATCCAGGGCATGGCCATCGACGTTCACACCCGCAAGTCCCGCGTGGCCAAGCCCAAGGGCGGCCTTTCGGGCCCGCTGTGCCACCACATCGCCGTGCGCATGGTCTGGGAGGTCGCTCAGGCCGTCGATATCCCCATCAACGGTGTCGGTGGCGTCATGACGGGCGAAGATGCGGCCGAGTTTATCCTGGCCGGCGCCACCTGCGTGTCGGTCGGCATGGCCAATTTTGTCAATCCGTGCGCTTCGATTAAGATCGCTCGTGAGCTCGAGGCCTGGGCGGAGTCCCAGGGCGTGAAGGACATCAACGAGCTGGTAGGTGCTTTCGAATGCTAGAAAACGATGCCCGCGACCGCGTTATCGTCGCCCTCGACTGTGACCGTGAGCGTGCGCTCGAGCTCGCCCACGAGCTTTCTGGTCACGCCGCTTGGCTTAAGGTTGGCATGACGCTCTATTACGCTGAGGGTCCCGAGATCGTCAAGACGTTCAAGGACCTGGGCTTTAAGGTCTTCCTCGATCTCAAGTTCCATGACATTCCGCATCAGGTGCGCGGTGCCGCCCGTTCTGCCTCGCTTGCCGGCGCCGACCTGCTTTCGGTCCACGGTCTGGGCTCAGGTGCTATGCTCGCTGCGTGCCGTGAGGGTGCCGAGGAGGCGCGCGAGGACCGCGCCAAGCTCGTTGCCATCACCGTGCTCACGAGCATGAATCAGGATTCGCTGGCCGAGATCGGCGTCGTCTCGCCCGTGGCCGAGGAGGCTGCCCGCCTGGCAAAGCTTGCCCAGGCCAACGGCATCGACGGCATCGTGTGCTCGCCGATGGAGGCCCATGACATGCGCGAGCTGCTCGGCCCCGACGCGCTGATCGTGACTCCGGGCGTGCGTCCGGTTGGCGCCGCCTTGGGCGATCAATCCCGCGTGGCGACGCCCTCCCAGGCTATCGAGCGCGGTGCGAGCCACATCGTGGTGGGCCGACCCATCACCGGTGCCGACGACCCGGTTGCCGCATTTGACGCCATCGTTGCCGAGCTGGTCGAAAACGTCGCCTAATAGATTCCCTCAAGTCACCACTTTTGGGTCTCATTAGCACAAATTAGCCCCTGTGCCTGCGAAAACTTTCCCATCCTTTGTGTGGAATCGCAGGTCAGGGGCTTAACTTTGACCTCCGTATATTGCACTTTTCGCAGGTATCGTCTAACCTATGGAGCCGTCGATTGGGCATTTAGTGCGTTTGACGTGCTAAAATGCCAATTATTGAATCAGATATAACCCAACTATTTGGAGGTTCGAATGGCACTCCCTCAGCTTACCGACGAGCAGCGCAAGCAGGCTCTTGAGAAGGCTGCCGCCGCACGTCACGCTCGCGCTGAGCTTCGCGAGCAGATCAAGAAGGGCGAGAAGTCCCTCGAGTCCGTGCTCAACTCCGATGACCCCATCGCTTCCCGCATGAAGGTTTCCACCCTCATCGAGTCTCTGCCCGGTTATGGCAAGGCCAAGGCCGCCAAGATCATGGAGGAGCTCGGCATCTCCGCTACCCGTCGCGTCCAGGGCCTCGGCGTCCGTCAGCGCGAGCAGCTCCTCGAGCAGCTGACCAAATAAGTGAGCGCTCAGGATTCAAAGCTCTTTGTGATTTCTGGACCGTCAGGTGCAGGCAAGGGCACGCTCGTCACTCGTGTGCGCGAGCGTCGCTCGAACCTGGGCCTGACGGTTTCGGCTACCACTCGAGCACCACGCAAAGGTGAGGTCGACGGCGTCAACTACTTTTTCCTGACGCACGAGGAGTTCGACCGCCGCGTGGCAAACGGTGAGTTTGTTGAGTGGGCTGAGGTCCACGGCAACTGCTACGGCACGTTGGTGAGCGAGGTCACATCCAAGCTCGCCTCTGGCTCGTCTCTGATCTTGGAGATTGATGTCCAGGGCGCCCTGCAGGTCAAGGAGCGTTTCCCCGAGGCCGTGTTGATCTTTATCAAGCCGCCTTCGCTCGAGGTGCTTCGCGATCGCCTGGTCGGTCGCGGTACCGAGACGCCCGAGACGATTGAGCTGCGTATGGCAAACGCCGCCGATGAACTTGCCCTTGCCGACCGCTACGACGACGTCGTGGTGAATGACGATCTCGACCGCGCGACCGATGAGCTCGTTCGCGTTCTCGATATGCATGAAAGGATCTGAGGTCCGTGTCCGTTGTAAAGCCTTGCATTGACGATCTTCTGGAGAAGACCGATCACAACCGCTTCCTGCTCGCCTCGCTTGCCTCTAAGCGCGCCTGCGACATTAACAGCATGCTGCGTGGCCAGCACAACCGTGTGCTCGCCGTCCAGGATGTCGACGACATCACCATTGCGCTCTCCGGCGCCGATACCATCTCGATGGCTATGGACGAGATTGTCGACGGCGATATCTCCTACGACGAGGCCCGTTACGAGAAGGCGCTCGGCCACAAGGTTGCTGAAGCCTAAATGGCAGCCCGCGTCTGCCTGGTCCACTATCACGAGGTTGGACTGAAGGGCAAGAACCGCGCACATTTTGAGCATATCCTCATGGATAACATCAAGGCGGCCTTGGCCGCCTTTTCCGTGAATGCCGTGTCTCGAATTTCCGGTTATATCCTCGTGACCTTTAACGAGCATCAGGCCGACGAGGCGGCGCGTGTCATTCGCACCGTCCCCGGCGTTGCCCGCGTGTCCCTGGCATATCACACGAACCGCGACCCGCAGGAGTACTGCGCCGCCGCCGTGAAGGCGCTGCGCGAGTTTGGTCCCTTCGAGTCGTTTAAGGTTCACGCCAAGCGTTCGAACACCGACTATGAGCTCACCTCGATTGATATCAATCGGCAGGTAGGCGAGGTGCTGTGCGAAGCGTTTCCCGATAAAAAGGTCCAGATGCACGACCCCGACGCGATGGTGCACGTGCTGGTGGTCCAGGGTAGCGTCTATGTGTATGCGCGCTCTGAGCGCGGTGTGGGTGGCCTTCCGGTGGGGTCTGCCGGCAAGGTCGTGACGCTGCTGTCGTCGGGTATCGATTCCCCGGTGGCGACCTGGATGCTCGCGCGTCGCGGCGCGGTGTGCGTGCCGGTACATTTCTCCGGTCGTCCGCAGACACCCGATACGAGCGAGTATTTGGTGCAGGACATCATCCGTGCGCTTGAGCCGGGTGTCCAGATCGGCCGCCTGTATGTGGTGCCGTTTGGCGACTGCCAGCGTGAGATTTCGGTCACCTGCCCCAGCAACCTGCGTGTGATCATGTATCGCCGCATTATGTATTCGGTTGCCGAGCGCATCGCGCATATCGAGGGCGCCAAGGCCATTGTGACGGGCGAGTCGCTTGGTCAGGTTGCCTCCCAGACGCTTGAGAACATCATGGCCGTCAACGAGGCCGTGAAGATTCCCGTGTTCCGTCCGCTCATTGGTTCTGATAAGCAGGAGATCATCGCGCGTGCCCAGGAGATCGGCACGTTTGATATCTCGACCGAGGCTGCTCCCGATTGCTGCACGCTGTTTATGCCGCGCCGTCCCGAGACGCACGCTAAACTCGATGCCGTGCATGAGGCGTGGGAGCTGTTCGATCACGAGGAGATGATTGAGCGTTTGCTCAAACAGACCGAGTATATCGACTTCGAGAGCAACACGTATAAGGCCCCTAAGACCTTAAAACGCAAACATTCCGAGCTCGCTCCACGTGAGATTTACCAAGATCACGAATAATATTGTGTATAGACCGGCGGTGATTTTGCATCGTCGGTCTTTTTCTATCTGGGCATTAGGCGACAAACGGTTCATCTGTCGACGTCTGCCTGAATAAATGGACACTTTTCAGCAAGGTTTTGGTCAGCTTTTGGTTTGACCGTGGAAACTGGTGTGGGCGTGCGGAGTCTGCGGCGCTCGTTTCCTGACACGATGGTGTTGGGAGGTGTTTGCTATGGCGCAGCGCGAGCAACATGAACGGGTTAAACGGATGGACCGCTGGGCAGAAAAGCTGCTCGGCCATAAGGCGGTGGTCGTGGCGATTCTGGTTGCCATTGCCGCTGCGAGTGGCCTGGCGATGGCAAATTTTGGTGGCCATTCCAGCAACGTGTCGTTTGAGCGTAGTGACGAGGCAGGCGCCTCGGATGTGCGAGGGGACGGGGATGTGTCACCTGATGATGCCGATGAGTCGTCTGCCAAGAGTTCTTCTGCCGCCGAGGTGTACGTCGATGTGGATGGCGCCGTTGTGAGGCCTGGCGTGTACCGGCTCAAAGGCGGAGCGCGGGTATCCCAGGCAATCGATGCTGCCGGAGGGCTTACGGCCGAGGCGGATGTGACAGGGCTTAATCGTGCGTCCAAGATCACAGATGGTCAAAAGATCTATGTGCCGACGGTGGGGGAGCAACAAGCGGCTGTGGCGGTCGGCGGGGCCGAAAGCGGTGCTGCCACGACTCCTGGTGCGGGGTCTTCGTCGGGGCTCGTGAACATCAATACGGCAAGTGCGGCGGAGCTGCAGACGCTTTCGGGCATCGGGCCTTCTATGGCCCAGTCAATTATCGACGAACGGACGCAAAACGGGGCCTTTGCCTCGGTTGATGACCTTATGCGCGTATCGGGGATCGGTGAGAAGAAGCTCGCCAAAATCAAAGATTGCATCTGCGTATGAGTGCGACCGAGCGCGAGCATGTGATGCCACCGCGGCCCTTGATGCCGTGGACGATGGTACTTTGTGCCGGTTTGTGTGCGAGCTGTGGCTTGGTGCTTAACGTGGCAGCCGATGTGCTGCTGGGAGAGCGGGCAGCGCCCGTTATATTGCTTATGGCCATTCCCGTTGCGGCTGCGGCGTGCATCGTATTGGCTCGGTCCTGCATGCGTCTTGTGCGATGGAAGCGATGGCTGTATGCCGCGGCTCTCGGCCTCGTGGCGGGGGCGGTCGTGTCCGCTGGTTGGGCGATAGGGGCGCTGCGCGCTTCGAGGGCATTGGATAATCGGGCTGCGAGCAGTCTCGAATTTTATGTGCAGGGCGATCCGTCCATCAATGACGGTTCGTACTCCTATACCTGCGATGCGTATGCGGGCGAAAAGCGCTTGGGTCAGGTACGGCTGTCGTGTGATCATGAACTCGACGCCGGTTCGCATGTACGTGCTATCGGTCGAATTTCGCGGTTTGAGAATGATGCGTATGGGCGCTCACGCGTGCTTCGGGGCGAGCTTCGAAAGGTTAAAGTCGTCCGGTTGGTATCGGTCGACGAGGGTTCTCCGGGGCCGTTGCTTTGGCTTCGAAACGAGCTCCTTGCCCTTATCGCGCCCGCGACCGATCCAGCGCGCTCGCTTATTGCCGGCGTTGTCTGCGGACGCTCGGCCGAGCTGCGTGCCCTGCCGGCGGGCGATTGGTTTTCGGTAACGGGCACCGCACATCTTATCGCCGTTTCGGGCAGTCATCTTGCCATCGTGGGGTTTGTGATTGAGAGCGCCCTGCAAAAGACGCGTCTCTCTCGTGGGCTGCAGCGGGGGTTGCTGGTGCTGGCCCTCGCTGCCTATACCGTCTTTACGGGCGCCTCGCCCTCGGCCGTGCGCGCGTGCTGTATGGTGGCGGTGACGCTTGTCGCCAACGGCGCCGGACGTCGTCGGCATGGCCTCTCGGCTCTTTTTTTGACCATGGCAATTTTTGTGTTGCTGCGGCCGACGGTATTGTTCGAAATGGGTTTTCAGCTATCGTGCGCCAGTGTTTTTGCCATCCTTTGTTTTTGCCCCTACGCCACCTACGCCTTGGGCGAGTTGGGTGTGCCATCGGGCGTCGCCAGTATTTTGTCTGTCACGCTGTGCTCGCAGCTGGCGACACTTCCCGTTACGATTCCCGCATTTGAGACGTTTTCGCTCATTGCCCCGCTCGCAAATGCCGTGATCGGTCCGGTGATAAGCGTGCTGCTCGCTATATCGATTGTGCTGGTGCCCTGCTCGCTTGTGCCGCTGTTGCGTCACGGGGCGCTCGTGGTGCCCATGATTGTCGCTCGCTGCGCCCTGTTCTTTGAGCAGCTCTTTGCTGCCGTTCCGGGCGCATCCGTAAGCGTGCCGCCCGGTACACCCTTGGTATACGTGGTGCCGTTTACGCTGACCGTCCTCTTGGTCTGGTGGCCACGCCCCTGCGCACGGCCCATGGCAGTGGGGCTGTTGTGTTTGATGCTTGCAGCGGGTGTTCCGTATGTCTATTGGGATCGATGCGCACCGCCTTCGGTAACGGTCCTCGATGTTGGCCAGGCCGATGCGATTCTGGTTCGTCAGGGTGGCACTGTGGCGCTCGTCGACTGTGGGCTCGATGAGCGCGTGGTGTCGGCGTTGGTTCGCAACAATGTCCACCATATCGATGCCGTCTTCGTGACGCATTGGGACGAAGACCATTGGGGTGGTCTTCCCGATGTGCTCGATCAGTTTTCGGTTGGAACCATTGCGGTCGCGGCCGATGCGCTAGAAGGCGCGCCTGCTGAGGTTCTGAATCGCCCCGGCGTTACGTATCGGCAGGTGGCCCGCGGAGACACGTTCGATATCGGCGCATTTCGGGCTCGTGTGATATGGCCGTTTGACACGGTGGATGGCGAGGGCAATGAGGACTCGCTTGTCTTGCTGCTCTCCTATGCTCAGGAAGGCAAGAGCCTGCGCGTGCTCCTCACCGGTGATGCCGAGCTCGATCAGGAGTGCGAGTTTGTGCAGGCGGTGGGCGATATCGATGTGCTCAAGCTGGGGCATCACGGCTCAAAAGTTTCCGTCGACACTGACCTACTGGAAACGCTTAAGCCCGAGCTCTCTATCGCGAGTGCGGGCGAGGGCAACCGCTACGGTCATCCATCCGATGCCTGCATCGATGCCGTTCGCGATGCGGGTGGCGCGTTCGCATGCACCATCGAACAGGGAGATATCACTGTCTCGCCGACTGCAACCGGTTTTGCCATGCGATGTCAGCGACCTTGATACTGCCGTTGGCGTGGGACCAACCCGTGGGATAGAATGACACGGTACGAGCACGAGAGCCTGCGGGAGGGGAGCGCGATGTCCGAAACCGGTCTTTTGCCGGCGTATCTGATCGTCGGTACCGACGGAGTCAAACGCGACCACGCCGTCTCGCGTATGAAGGCTCGTCTGGAAAAGACGGGCATGGTCGAGTTCAACCTCGACGAGCGCGATATGACCAAAGACCCCGATATCGAGTCGATTATCGGGTCGCTTAACACCTTTCCCATGGGCAGCGAGTTTCGCCTGGTAATCCTTGACGGCTGCTCAAAACTCGTCAAAGCGATCTCCGAGCCGCTTGTCGAGTATCTGGCGAGTCCCAGCCCCACGACGGTTTGCCTCATCATCGCCGATTCGCTTGCCAAGAACACGCGCCTGTACAAGGCAATCGCCAAGATTGACAAGAAGGCCGTGATCGACTGTTCGGGCACCAAGCGCTGGGAGCTCCCGCGCCGCGTGCAGCAGATGGCGACGCAGCACGGAAAGTCCATCTCGACGGCGGCCGCCGAGGAGCTCGTTTCGCGCTCGGGTGAGAACACCCGCATGCTCGATAACGACTTGGCCAAGCTTGCCCAGATGGTCGAGGCGCCGCAAATTGAGCTTGCCGATGTGGAACGCTGGATCGTGCGCACGGCCGAAGTCCAGCCCTGGGATTTTCTCAACGCGGTCTCGGCTCGTGATATGCGCCGCTCGCTTGAGCTCTTTGGGCTGTTACCCACCAAGAGCTATGTGTGGACCTACACGCTGCTGTGCGGACGCATTCGCGAGCTTATCGTCGCCAAGGCACTCGATGCGCGTGGACAGGGCCGCGAGCTTGCCGCGACGCTCAAGCTCCAGTCTTGGCAGGTCAAGAATCACCTGACCTGGGCGCGTCGTTTTTCGATGACCGAGCTCGTTGCCGCGCTCGAGGGCGCGGTCGATGTGGAGCTCGCATTGAAGGGTTCGGCTGATTCCCAGACCGCGCTTTTGCTCTGGATTACGAACATCTTGAGAAAATCGTGATGATACCTGCCTATTTGACAAATTCGTTCTATCCCTTTGAGGGGGAGCGTGCTATAGTAGGCGCTTGCATGACCTCACCGTGTCTCAGAGGTGTCATACATTTTTTGCAAGGAACTCGAAAGGAACTCCAGAAGTGGCAAACATCAAGTCTCAGAAGAAGCGTATCCGCACCAATGAGGCAGCTCGCATGCGTAACAAGGCTGTCAAGTCCGAGCTCAAGACGCTGACCAAGCACGTCCAGTCCGCCGTCGCCGAGGGCGACGCCGAGAAGGCCCAGGCTGCCCTCAAGACCGTCACCAAGCGTCTCGACATGGCTGCCGCCAAGCATGTTATCCACAAGAACCAGGCTTCCAACCGCAAGTCCGGTCTTGCCAAGCTCGTGAACAGCATCAACGCCTAAGTTGTAAATTTCACACCACACAGATTACGCGCATAAATGGAGCCTGTTTTATGGAACAGGCTCCATTTTTTGTACCGCTCGGGTAAGATAGTCCGCATGGATACTTCAATTGACATTTCCCACATCCGCAACTTCTCGATCGTTGCGCACATTGACCATGGCAAGTCCACGATTAGTGACCGCATCCTCGAGCTCACCCATACCGTCGACGAGCGCGACATGGAGTCGCAGCTGCTCGATACCATGGATATTGAGCGCGAGCGCGGCATCACGATCAAGTCCAATGCCGTTCGCGTCTCCTATGACGCCGACGATGGCGAGACGTATCAGTTCAACCTGATCGATACGCCGGGCCACGTGGACTTTACCTATGAGGTCTCGCGTTCGCTTGCCGCCTGCGAGGGTGCGGTGCTTGTCGTCGACGCCACGCAGGGCGTCGAGGCGCAGACCGTCTCCAACGCGACGCTCGCCATGAACGCCAATCTGGACATTGTGCCGGCCATCAACAAGATCGACCTGCCCTCGGCCCATCCCGACGAGGTTAAGACCGAGATCGAGGATGACCTGGCGATCCCTGCCGACGATGCCGTATGCGTATCGGGCAAGACCGGCGAGGGCATCCACGATCTGCTGGAGTCCATCGTCTTTTTGATCTCTCCGCCCAAGGGCGATGCAAACGCGCCGCTCAAGGCGCTCATCCTGGACTCGTATTTTGATGAGTACCGCGGCGTCGTTGCCACGGTCCGCGTGTTTGACGGCTCCATCAAAAAGGGCGATACCCTCCTTATGATGCAGGCAAAGGGTGACTTTTTGGTCGATGGCGTGGGCGTCAAGCGTCCCGCCGAGACACCAGTTGACGCGCTGACGGTCGGCGAGGTGGGCTACGTGGTCACGGGCCTGAAGGACCCCGAGGCCGTGCGCGTGGGCGATACCCTTACGTGGGCGTCGAATCCCTGCCCCGAGCCGCTTCCCGGCTACCGTGAGGCCAAGCCCATGGTCTACACGGGCCTGTTCCCGATCGACAACAAGGATTACGAGAACCTGCGCGACGCTCTCGATAAGCTGCATGTCAACGACCCGTCGTTGGTGTGGGAGCCCGAGACTTCGGTGGCGCTCGGCTTTGGTTTCCGCGTTGGCTTCTTGGGCCTGCTGCATATGGAGGTCGTCAAGGAGCGCCTGGAGCGCGAGTTCAACCTGGACCTGATTGCCACGAGCCCTTCGGTGGACTATCACGTCTACAAGACCGACGGCGAGATGATTGATGTTCGCAGCCCGCAGGATCTGCCCGAGGCTACGCGCATCGAGCGCATCGAGGAGCCCTACCTCAAGGCCAAGATTATCTGTCCGCCCGAGTATACGGGTGCCGTCATGCAGCTCGCTATCGAGCATCGCGGCATTACAACCGACATGATCCATCTCACGAGCAAATCGGTCGAGATGCGTTTCGATATGCCGCTTGCCGAGCTCATTCTGGACTTTTTTGACCAGCTCAAGAGCCGCACCAAGGGTTACGCCTCGCTCGACTACGAGTTCAACGAATATCGCCCCTCCGAGCTCGTCAAGCTCGACATCCTGCTTTCGGGCGACGAGGTGGACGCGCTGTCGTTTATCGTGCACAAGGATAAGGCTTATGGCCTGGCCCGCGGTCTGTGCGACAAGCTCAAGGAAATCATTCCGCGCCAGCTGTTCGAGGTGCCTATCCAGGGCGCCATCGGCAACAAGATCATTGCCCGCTCTACCGTCAAAGCGCGCCGCAAGGACGTGCTGGCCAAGTGTTATGGCGGCGATATCTCGCGAAAGCGCAAGCTGCTCGAGAAGCAGAAAGAGGGCAAAAAGCGCATGAAGGCCATCGGCTCGGTCGAGGTTCCGCAGGAGGCCTTTATGGCGATTCTCAAGGTGGACGAGTAGGTCCATGGCACTTTCTGAATACAGCAAGCGGTTGCTTGGCGCCTATGCCGAGCAGCCGTTCCTTATGGCTCCCATGGCGGGCGTGACCGATCCCGCCTATCGCATCATGTGCCGCCGTCGCGGTGCCCATCTTGCCTATAGCGAGATGGTGAGCGTGGCGGGCCTTGCCTATGCCAGCAATAAGACGTGGCGCCTGGTACTGCCGGCCGATGAGGAGCAGCAGATCTGCGTGCAGCTCTTTGGCTCCAAGCCCGATCAGTTTGCGAGCGCTGTTGCTGCCGTCGAGGAGCGTGTGGGCGATCGCCTGTCGCTGATCGATATCAACATGGCCTGCCCGGCTCGCAAGGTCGTCACCAAGGGCGAGGGCTCGGCGCTTATGCGCACTCCCGATCTGGCCGAGCAGATCGTCGAGGCGGCGGTGGGCGCGGCGCATGTGCCCGTGACCGTAAAAATCCGTAAGGGCTTTTACGCCGAAGACCGCAACGCCGCGACGTTTGCCCAGATGCTTGAGGGAGCAGGGGCCGCCGCGGTGGCGGTACATGGTCGCTGCGCCACGCAGCTCTATACGGGCCAGGCCGATTGGTCGGTCGTCGATGAGGTGGCCGACGCCGTCGAGATTCCCGTTATCGGTTCGGGCGATGTGTTCTCGGCAGAGGACGCTGCTGAGCATCTGCAAAGCTCGGGTGCCAGCGCGGTGTTTATCGCGCGCGGCATCTACGGCAATCCATGGGTGTTCGGCGATGCCCGAGCCCTTGCACTCGATGGCACGCCGGTTCCTTCTCGCTCCTCGGTTGAGCGCCTGGATGCCCTGCGCGAGCACCTGACGCTCACGCACGAGCTGTTGCCGCTCATGTCGCGTGCCCGCACGTACGCAAGCTGGTATCTAAAGGGCATGCCCCATGCTGCCGCCTGGCGCGCTCAGGTGGTGCGTTGCTCCACATACGAGGAGTTCATGGCACTGGTCGATGATATCGAGCACGATGTGGTGGCCTGTGAGGCCGCACTTGCCGCCGGCGAGTCGGTGCCCGCTCATCCGTTGGAGGCCTAACGGTGGCCGTTACCGCGCTGTACGTGCATGTGCCGTTTTGCGCCCAAAAATGCCGGTACTGTGACTTTGACTCACGCAGTTTTGCTCCGTGCAACATGAGCGTTGCGCTCGATACCTATTTTGAGCAGTTGTATGCGCGCCTCGATGCTTTTGGCGACGCAGGCGCGCTTGCACAGATCCGCACCGTCTATGTTGGCGGCGGCACGCCGTCGCTGGCGGGGGAGCGTTTGGTAGAATTTGCCCGGCGTATCTCTGCGTGGTGCAAGCCTGTTGAGTTTACCTGCGAGGCCAATCCCGAATCGCTGACCGCAGAGCTTGCCACTGCGCTTGCCGGGGTGGGTGTCACGCGCGTCTCTCTGGGCGTGCAAACGCTCGATAACGCCGAACTTACCGCCATCGGCCGCATTCACGATGCCGATCGGGCGCTCGCTGCCATCACGACGGTCAAGGACGCTGGGCTTGTCGTGTCGTGCGACCTGATGTGCGGCCTTCCCGGGCAGACCGACCTAAGCTGGCAGCGCACACTCGATGGCGTGTTGGCGGCGGCGCCGCATCATGTGTCGGTGTACCCGCTCACGCTCGAGGAGGGCACGCCGCTCTATCGCATGGCGTGTCGCGACGAGTCGCTCGAGCCCGACGAGGATTTTCAGGCTGCATGCATGGATGCGGCGCGTGAGCGCCTGAGTGCGGCCGGCTATCACCCGTATGAGGTGGCAAGCTACGCGCTCGACGGCCATGAGTGCGCCCACAACATTGCCTATTGGACCGGACAGGGCTATCTGGGTTTGGGCCGCTCTGCCGCCGGTATGCTCGACGCCGAGGATTTCGATCGCTTGGCCGGGCTGTTTCCCGACGTGCTTGCTCGCGGCGATGCGTATCGCGTGCGCTTGGTGCAACGCGACGATGCCGCGACGACGTTTGATGCCGAGTATCTGTCGCAGCGCGAGGCGGCGGCCGAGGATTTGATGCTTGCCTGTCGCATGACGCGTGGCATTGGGCCCGATCTGTTGGTTCGCTCGGCAAGCGTGATCGCTGCAGATGAGTTGGCGGCGGCCTGCGACCGTGCGGTCGAGTTGGGCCTTGCCACCTGGGTGCCCGATCATATTGAAGGACATGCGGGGCGCGTCACCTCGAAAGACGTTATCGCAGGTCGCGTCCGTGTTCGTTTAGCGCCCACTCACTTGGGCTGGCTCGATGGAAATGTGCTGTTCGAGCTGTTTTGGGGTCTAGCCTAGGCCGCTCGGGTAGAATTACCGCAATATATACGCTGCTGTGAGCAGGAGGTTGCCGCGCATGGCGACGATGAACGAAAAAGATTACTACGAGATTTTGGGTGTCTCCAAGGACGCCACCTCGCGTGATATACAGAAAGCCTTCCAGCAAAAGGCCCGCAAGCTCCATCCGGACGTCAACAAAGAACCGGATGCCGAGGAAAAGTTCAAAGAGGTTTCCGAGGCCTATGCTGTGCTTTCGGACGAGCAGAAGCGTGCGCGCTACGACGCCATGCGCTCGGGCAATCCCTTTGCCGGCGCTCCCACGGCTTCGCCCTATGGCGGCGGTTACGCCGGCAGCGCGGGCTACGGCAATCCCTTTGAGGGCGGCTTTCCCTTTGGTGGCGCTTGGGGTCAGCCGCGTCGCGGGCAGGCTGCCTATAATCCCGAGAACGGCGCCAACGTGGTCGTCGATATTAAGCTCGACGCCAAGGAGGCCAAGGGCGGTGCCCGCAAGACCGTCCGCTATACGCGCTTCGATACCTGTGGTCACTGCGGCGGTTCGGGCTCTGTTTCGTCCGAGCATGCACATACCTGTCCGAGCTGCGGCGGTCGCGGCCACATCGATGTCGACCTGTCCTTTCTGTTTGGTGCCGGCACGTTCCAGTCTGTCTGCCCTGAGTGCGGTGGCTCCGGTAAGGTCGTCGCCGACCCCTGTCCCGATTGCGGCGGCAGCGGGCGAACCCGTGTGACCTCCGAGCAGACGATTGAGTTTCCCGCCGGCACGCACGATGGCGACGAGGTCCGTATTGGCGGCATGGGTCACGCCGGCACCAACGGCGCCTCTGGCGGTGATCTGGTCGGTCGGGCCCATGTTGAGGCCGAGCGCCTGGAAGGCAAGGCCCGTACCGGTTTTTACCTGATGGGCATCGTGGCGCCGTTTTTGGTGCTATCGGCCATCTCGGGCGTGTTCTCGGCCTTTGCCGTGATGTGCTTTATTCCGTTTGCCATGGGCCTGTTCATGGTGCTCTCGGACGGCGTGCTGCACCGCAGCCTGCTGTGGTGGAAGCGCGGCGCGATGCAGTTTGCCAACGGTTTTGCCAACGGATTTATGTTTGCGCTCGTGTCGGTTTGGTTTGCGAGCTGCTCGCAACGTGCCATGCTTTCGCCCTACGCAATGCAATAACATCAAACCCTCTGTTTGCGGCCGGCCCGGCTTGGGTATAGGACGCACTGTGACAATAATGAAAGTCGGAAGGATTCGGTCGTGTCGGAAAATAGGGATTACTACGAGGTGCTTGGCGTCGACAAGGATGCCGACGCGCGGACGATTAAGCGCGCGTTTCTAAAGAAGGCCCGTACCGTACACCCGGACGTTTCGGACGACCCCGAGGCCGAGGCTAAGTTCAAAGAGCTCAACGAGGCATATTCCGTTCTTTCCGATGAGCAGAAGCGTGCTAACTACGACCGTTACGGCACTGCCGACGGCCCCGGTGGCTCCGGCTACGTCGATATCAACGATATCTTTGGTGGCATGGGCATGGACGACTTGTTCTCGTCGTTCTTTGGCGGCGGTGCCGGCGGTGGCGCCCGAAATCGCCGTGAGCGTCGTCGCGGCCGCGATATGGCCATCTCCCTTTCGGTGACGCTCGAGGAGGCGGCGCTCGGCTGCAAAAAGACAATCAGCTATGACCGCCTTGCTCCTTGCGAGGACTGCAATGGCACCGGTAGGGCAGAGGGCGCACAGGAAAAGCAGTGCGGCCGCTGCCACGGTACGGGCTACGTCACGACGGTT
>CABUVH010000029.1 GCA_902494935.1 uncultured Collinsella sp. | reverse complement strand
TGGCGACGACAAGTTCGCCGCTCTGGCCGCCGCTGTTCTCGCTGCCGTCGGTGGCAAGGAGAACGTCAAGACCGTTGACTGCTGCGCTACTCGCCTGCGCTTCGAGCTCGGCGATTCCGATCTGGTCGACGAGGCTGCCTGCAAGAAGGCTGGCGCTCTGGGTGTCATGAAGATGGACAAGGGTGCTACCCAGGTCATCATCGGCACGCAGGTCCAGGCTGTTGCCGAGGAGCTCAAGAAGCTTCTCTAAGCCTTAAAGACGTATCTGTCTTGCAAAGGGTCGTCCCGCTCCGCGGGGGCGGCCCTTTTTGCTACCTCAATACTTGATGCAGCGATGTAATTGGTATTACAGTACACAGGCAATCAACTGGCAAACAATATTGAAATATGCTTGTTGACCTGCTGTTATTCCATTAAAACTGCTATAGTACGTGGTGTCTGGTTACAACCAATTTCGAGTCATTTATCCGGCAGGTATCATTATGGCAATGGGAGCGCGCAAACAACCTTTGTACGATCAGCTCGTCGATTTGCTGACCGATAAAATCGATCACGAGCTTCGACCCGGCGACTATTTGCCGTCCGAGCGTGACTTGTCGGAGCGCTACGGGCTCTCGCGTACGACGGTTCGCCTTGCCCTGCAGGAGCTTGAGCGCCTAGGCTTGGTGGTTCGTCAGCGCGGCCGTGGAACCATGGTGTGCGACCGCTCTCTGCAAACGGCAAACCTCTCGCAAATCTATAGCTTTACCGAGCAGATGAAGGCGATCGGCCGTGTGCCCAAGACGACGATTCTTGAGTTTACCGAGGTCGAGGCTGATAAGAATATTGCCGTAGAGATGAACGCGCGTTTGGGCGAGCGTCTGTACAAGATCAAGCGCCTGCGTATTGCCGATGGTGTGCCGCTGATGATTGAGTGTACATATCTGCCGAGTCGCAAGTTCTTTGCGCTTAAGCGCCCCATGATCGAGAACAAATCGCTTTACGACATGATCGAGCAGGACTTTCACGAGAAAGTTCGCGTGGCAGAGGAGGAATTCTACGCGAGTATTGCCCGCCATTCCGACGCTCGTTTGCTCGAGATTGCCGAAGGCGCACCGGTCCTGGATTTGATTCGTACCACATATGACATGAACAACGAGGTTATCGAGTATACGCGTTCGGTTGCGCGCGCCGACCAGTTTAAATACAAGGTCTACCACAACCGCGCAGTCTAGAGTTATTGGGTATAAACGGCTTGGTGTGTTTTGCGGCGGGTGCAAAATGTGCCAAGCGGTAGAAGGCAACGAACAATCGCTCGAATTAACAATGCAGTGGTTTTTGATCCGCCCTAAAACGCACTGCGGGTACGGGAGCATAGATGAGCACGTATGCTATCAAGGCCGACAAGTTCTTTTTGCCGGCGGGGCCGCAGCTGGGCGGCTACCTCATGGTCGAAGATGGCGTCTTTGGCGCTTGGCAGGCCGATGAGCCCGCTTGTGAGATCAAAGATTATTCGGGTACATGGATTGCGCCGGGCATGGTGGACACCCACATTCATGGCTTCTATAACCATGCCACGACCGATAACGATGCCGAGGGTATCAACATCAGCTCGACCGAGCTCGCTCGTCGTGGTACCACCAGCTGGTTGCCTACGACCTTTACCGACGGTGTGGAGCAGATCAAGGACGCCTGCGCTGCCATTGCACAGGCTGACGAAGAGCGCGGACCTGAGTTCTGCGGTGCTCGTATTCAGGGCATCTACCTGGAGGGTCCGTTCTTTACCATGAAGCATGTGGGTGCCCAGAACCCTGCTTATCTGATCGATCCGTCCGAGAAAGTTTTTGACGAGTGGCAGGAGGCCGCCGGCGGTCGAATCGTCAAGAGCGCCATGGCGGCCGAGCGTGACGGCGCCGCCGCTTACGCCGCGGCTCTGAGCGCAAAGGGCGTCGTGACCTGCATTGGCCACTCTGATGCCACCTATGATGAGTGTGCTGCCGCCATCAATGCTGGCGCCAGCTGCTTTACGCATACCTACAACGGCCAGCGCGGTCTGCACCATCGCGAGCCCGGTGTTGTGGGCGCCGCTATGACCACGCCCAACACCTATGCCGAGATCATTTGCGACGGCAAACATGTGAATCCTGCTGCTATCAAGGCCCTGCTGCAGGCCAAGGGCTGGCGGCACACGGTGCTGATCACCGATTGCCTGGGTTGTGGCGGCATGCCCGAGGGCAAGTACACCAGCGGTGGCATGGATGTCATTATGAAAGACAACCTTTGCTGGCTTGCCGATGGCTCTGCTATCGCCGGCTCGGTGCTCACGCTCGCACAGGGCGTCAAGAACATCGTCGACTGGGGTCTTGCGAGCGCCGATATCGCAATTCGCATGGCGACCGAGGTGCCCGCGCGCTCTGCTCACGTCGAGGATAAATGTGGCAGCATTATGCCTGGCCGCGATGCCGATTTTGTCGTGTTCAATCCCGACCTTACCCTGGTCGAGACGTATGTGGGCGGCAACAGCGTCGGTAACGCGTTTACCGAGTAGCCGCCAAAGAAGCGATCCGAAAGGGGATTTAGATGATTTACGGTGCATTGGGCGATATCGAGGAGTATCGCGGAATGCTCAAGGGCCTCGACGTGCTGATCGACTGGCTCGAGGAGAACGATCCGGCGAAGCTCGAGGTCGGCAGCCATCCGATTCTGGGCGACAAGGTCTTTGCGAACGTCATGGCTCCTACGACGCGTCCCGAGGCCGAGGCTCACTACGAGACGCATCAGCGCTATCACGACTTGCAGATTGACGTCGAGGGTCGTGAGGCCTTTAAGGTTGCCACGGGCAGCCTGACGCTGGTCCAGGAGTTTGACGAGAAGGACGACTACGACCTGGTCGATTCCGACGCTTCGATCGCCGGCGATCTTGCCGACGACAAGTTCGCGCTGTTCGTTGCCGGCGAGCCTCACATGCCCACACTCGAGTTCCCGGGCGATGGCGCACAGCCGGTCAAGAAGATCTGCTTTAAGCTGCTTGCAGACGCTTACTGGGAGGAGTAACGCGCTGCTCGGCTGAGTTGTTCGCCTGATGGCGTGATTCCCCTAGGGAAATCACGCAAGGACCCCGCCAAATGTGTTTCCCCTAGGGGAATCACGTTTGGCGGGGTTTTATGTTTATGAATAGGGGAACTGAAGCCGTGACGATGCTTGGGTTGGCGCACGCGCACTCAAATCGGCAACAACAAAGTAGATAAGCATTTGAAGAAATGCGATTGAAACATAATGTAACTAGTATGAAATAGTGGATAGCTGGTACATACCACCTTTCAAATATAGAATCGTTAGAAATCTATAGTTAAAAAGTAATTTACCAGCGGGTTTATATTTTGTTCATTAAAGCCGTTCATCGCCATTTCGCTACCGTTTACGGACCACTTCAGATTCTGTCTACATAATTGCGTTAATGCGTCCATAATAGGCAAGGCGTTTACCCGAGGGCCGAGGAACCGGCATCCGCGTCGTAGAGCACGAAGATCGGGAGTAGCATGCATTCGTTTAAGATCACCAATCAATTCCTACTTGATGATGAGCCGTTCACCATCTTGTCGGGGGCGATTCACTATATGCGTGTTCATCCGAGCGACTGGCACCACTCGCTCTATAACCTTAAGGCTCTTGGGTTTAATACGGTCGAAACGTATGTACCGTGGAATCTTCATGAGCCAAAGCCTGGCGTCTTCGATTTTTCTGGCTCAATCGATTTGGCGGCATTTCTTGATGAGGCAGCATCGCTCGGTCTGTATGCAATTGTTCGGCCCTCTCCGTTTATTTGTGCAGAATGGGAATTTGGCGGCATGCCAGCATGGCTGCTGCGCGAACATGATATGAGGCCGCGTAGCAGCGACCCCAAATTTCTTGCTCACGTTGCGCAGTACTACGACCATCTCATGCCGATACTCGTCTCGCGTCAGATTGACAAGGGCGGAAATATCATCATGATGCAGGTTGAAAACGAGTATGGATCATATTGCGAGGATAAGGACTATCTTCGCGCGATTCGTCGCCTTATGGTCGAGCGTGGGGTTTCCGTGCCCCTTTGTACTTCCGATGGCCCGTGGCGTGGGTGCCTTCGTGCCGGTACGCTCATTGACGATGATGTGTTGTGCACCGGCAACTTTGGTTCTCATGCAAAGGAGAACTTTGAGGCTCTTTCTGCTTTTCACAAGGAGCATGGAAAACAATGGCCTCTTATGTGCATGGAGTTGTGGGACGGCTGGTTCAATCGCTATGGGGAGAACGTCATCAGACGCGATCCCGAAGATCTTGCCTCTTGCGTTCGCGAGGTGCTCGAGCTTGGAGGATCTTTAAACCTCTACATGTTTCATGGAGGCACCAACTTTGGATTTATGAACGGATGTTCTGCACGCCATACGCATGACCTGCACCAGGTGACATCATATGACTACGATGCTCCATTGGACGAACAGGGCAACCCGACCGAGAAATACTTCGCAATTCAAAGGACAGTTCACGAGCTGTATCCCGATATCGCGCAAAGCAAGCCGTTAACAAAAAAGGCGTTTTCCATGCCCGATATTTCGGTGAGTGAGCGCGTAAGTCTCTTTAATGTGCTCGATATTCTTTCGGAGCCGATTGAAGCCCAATATCCTATGCCCATGGAAGAGATGGGTCAGTCGTATGGATATACGTTATATACCACGACTGTCGAGCGTGACCGTGCAGATGAAGAGCGTATTCGGGTTATTGACGCCCGCGACCGCGCTCAGGTGTTTGTGAACGGTGACAAAGTGGCGACGCAGTATCAGGAGCACATCGGGGAAGATATTCACTGCGTTCTTCCCTGTGAACAAAACCGCCTGGATGTTCTGATCGAGGATATGGGTCGCGTCAATTATGGTCACAAATTGCTCGCTGATACGCAGCATAAGGGCATTAGGACAGGAGTTTGCGTTGATCTTCACTTTGTTACCGGTTGGGAGATGCGTTGTCTGCCACTCGATAACATCGATAATCTTGATTATTCCGCCGGCTGGGTAGAGGGGCAACCTTCCTTTTACCGCGCAAAGTTTGATATATCTGAGCCGGCTGATACCTTTATCGACACTACGGGTTTTGGAAAGGGTGTGGCATTCGTAAACGGAACGAATGTCGGACGTTTTTGGGATAAGGGTCCCATCATGACGCTCTATGTTCCGCACGGTTTATTGCACCCTGGTACCAATGAGCTCGTTATGTTCGAAACAGAGGGCGTGTATGATGCGAAAATCTCCCTTCGCTCTGAGCCCGTTATCCGTACACTTGAACAAGAAGGAGTTGAGTAGAAATGATTGTAGGCGCACGAGTCGACTTTCGCTTGATTCACGGACAGGTGGCAAACCTCTGGTCTAACGCCCGTCAGGTAAGCCGCTTCATGGTAGTTGACGACGAGGTATCGCAAGATGCTACCCAAAAGCAGGTTCTTCGCATGGCTTGCCCGGCAACTGTGAAGTTGTCCGTGCTTCCTGTCGACAAGGCCGCTGCCAACATCACTGCTGGCAAATATGATGCGCAACGTCTCTTTATTGTTGCGAAAAAGCCTGAGGTCTACGTTCGACTTTTGGAGCAAGGTGTTAAGCTTGAGCAGCTCATCGTCGGTAATATGACGACAATGGAGCCGGTCAAGAAGCTGACTCGCAACATTAGTTGCGACCAGGGGGACCTTGACGCATTTGCCAAACTCAAGGCCGATAATCTTCCTATTGTCATTCAGCTGACGCCGCAGGATAACCCAGAGGCTCTCACGCTCTAGTCGAATTAACGCTAGGCCGTGAAGGGGGATGCACGGTTTATATAAGCGTATTGGTATTGTAGAAACTGTTACACCTTAAATAAGGAGTTTACCATGATTGCTTGGTGGCAGATTCTTCTGTTAACCCTGTATGCGGGTTATCAGATTCTGGATGAGCTGAACTGGTACACCTGTGCCGGCTCAGCCGTCTTCTCCGGTATGATTACCGGTTTGATTATGGGTGACCTACAGACTGGCCTGTTTATCGGCGGCAGCATGCAGCTCACCGTCCTGGGCGTTGGTACCTTTGGCGGCGCCTCTCGTATCGATGCCAACTCCGGCACTCTGGTCGCTACGGCCTTTGCCGTGGGTGCGGGCATGAATCCCGAGACGGCTCTTGCCGCCATCGGCGTACCTGTCGCTGCCATTCTCGTTTACACCGATATCGCCGGCCGTTTCGCCAACACGTTCTTCGGTCACATGTGCGATGCCGATATCGAGAAGATGAACTGGGGTGCCTACAACGTACACTACTTGCTCGGTGCCGTTTCCTGGATGTTGTCCCGCATGATTCCGGTCTTCCTGGCTCTCGCATTTGGCCAGGGCTTGGTCGAGGGCATCACTACCGCCCTTAACGGCGACTGGAAGTGGCTGGGTGACGGTCTGTCTGTTGCTGGCGGTGCCTTGCCCGCTGTTGGCTTCGCCATCCTGCTCCGTTACCTGCCGGTCAAAAAGCACGTCGCCTACCTGCTGCTCGGCTTTGTAGTTGCCGCCCTGTTTGGTACGGCCTTCACGAGCATCATGAACCTCAACGCCAACATCGTCGCTGTGAACGGCGCGCTTGGTAAGGGCGCCGTGGATATGGTCGGTATGTTCAATAACATGTCGATGCTGGCGATCGCTATTATTGGCTTTGCTCTGTCTTTGCTGTACTACAAGAACAACCAGCGTCCCGTCGCTGCTGCTGGCGCTGCGGAGGGAGACGACGACGATGAGCTCTAATGAGAAACTCGCCAATGGCACCACTGGCTACAAGATTACCAAGGACGACCTTGCGCAGATCAACCGTCGTAACCTGCTTGGTTTCCAGGATGGTTGGAACTACGAGCGCATGCAACACTCTGGTTATCTCTGGATTATCCTGCCCACACTGCGCAAGCTGTACGGCGACGGCACGCCGGAGCTAAAGGAAGCCTGCCGCGCCCAGTGCGCACCGTTCTTCAACACCTCAAACTTCCTCAACACGATCATCACCGGTATCGATTTGGCGATCGAGGAAGAGGAGGGCATTGAGGGCCTCGAGGCTGTTGCTGGTCTCAAGACTGGTCTCATGGGACCGCTGGCTTCCATCGGCGATTCCATCTTCGGTTCGCTGCTCCCGACCATTTTCGGCGCTCTGGCTGCCAATATGGCCATGAACGGCAACCCCTTGGGTATCTTCATCTGGGTCGCCGTTAACATTCTTGTTGACTGGTTCCGCTGCAAGCAGACCCACATGGCCTATGAGCAGGGTATGAAGCTCGTCACCACCATGAGCGACCGCCTGAACGCGTTGACCGACGCGGCCTCCGTAATGGGTGTCTTTATGGTCGGTGCTCTGGTCGCAACCAATGTCGGTATCGTTATTGCGGCGAAGCCTGTTATCGGCGGCGTTACCGTTGACTTGCAGAACATCTGCAATATGATTTGCCCCAAGCTGGTTCCTGCCGCACTCGTCGGCTTCGTATACTGGCTCCTCGGTAAGAAGGGCATGACCTCGACGAAGGCCATCTTTATCGTCTTGGTTCTGTCCATTGCCTTGGGTGCATTCGGTATCATTTGCAAGGGCTAAATACTCCATATTGTCACGGCATTTGAGCCTCAATTGAGACGTGGCGCACACCTCCAAGGCGACTTTATCGCCATATCCCCTGGAGTGTGCGCCTCTTTTGTTTTGTCGGGCACCGTTGTTCATAGGCGGTTATGCAGTCATCGTGTTCGATTAATTCCTTAAGGCTGCCTTGAAGGGAATATAGTGCAATGCCATTTTGGATCGTCCTGTTCATTTGTGTTGTAGTGGCTTATTTCGCTGTGACCGAAGGAGCAAAAAAATACTTCGATATGAAATTGCAGGTATTGTTTAACTTGGGCTTATACCAAGATTGCATAGACCTGCTCGATCGCAAACTTGCGCGTATAGTAATGTCTACGTATAAGCAGTATTACCTGCGTTTCACGATCTATGAAGCTGCTGATATGGACGCATATGCAGATCGAATGCTTGACCACTTGCTGGAGATGTCGTGCAGCGATAAACAACGTCGACAGCTTGCGGTTCGCGCCTTTAATTTCTATATCAAGACGGGTGACCGGAAGCGGGCAGCGTCCATGTTGGAAGAGATGCGCCCCATCGTGTCGAAGGGCATTTTGGCGGACAGTCAATTGACCTACGACATAGTCTTTTGCCGTCGGCATGATAAGATCGATGAGATGGAAGCTATGCTGGATACGAACGACCTTGGGTTACGTGGAAAGCTCTATCTGCTGCTTTCATATCAATATGAGAGCAGCGGGAACAAGGGCGAAGCACGTAGATATCGCAACCTTGAAAAGCAGCTTAGAGACGCTCACAGACCTCCCGCGATAAAACAAAACACTCACTAAACTTTAATGATGCAGTGGTCGTAAGAGCCCTTTTGAGGGGTTCTTTGGCTAGAGAAAGCGAACGGTAGAAAGGTAGATAGAATGATTGGATTTGTACTAACTGGTCACGGTCAGTTTGCACCTGGTTTGAAAAGCGCTGTGGATATGGTCGCCGGCGAACAGCCTATTTTTGAGGTAGTTCCTTTTGCGGGCTCGGAGGCGGTTACTTTTGGTGATGATTTGCGAACCTGCATTGCCAAGATGCGTCAAGCTTGTGATGGCGTATTGGTGTTTGTTGATTTGCTTGGCGGTACTCCGTTCAATCAAGCTATCCCAATGACGACTGAGCTCGATAACGTGACCGTTGTCACCGGAACAAATCTACCTATGTTGGTGGAGCTCGTTATGACGCGTGCGTTTGGAGACCCAACGCTTGATGAACTTGCCGAACGCGCACGGGTCGTTGGTCGTGAGGGAGTCGATCTCAAGAAACTCGAGAGTGCTGACATTGACGAAGACGATGAGATGTAGTGTCGCTATTAGCCCATTTATTGGACATGTTGGTGCGTTACCTGAAGGCTGAAGTATTGGTCAATTGCTCATTACGTGGAGAATATCATGACGTGCACGAGGCACAGACAACCGCTATATGACCAGCTCGTAGATATTCTGATCGAAAAAATTGATCATGAATATCAGCCAGGTGATTTGATTCCGTCCGAACGTGAGCTTGCCGAACGTTTCGGGCTTTCGCGGTCGACTGTCCGGCTTGCAATTCAGGAACTTGAGTATCTTGGTCGGATTGTGCGAAAACAAGGTCGCGGTACGTTTGTTGCCGATCGACTAGATCAAGCAACAAATCTTACCCAATCGTACAGTTTTACTGAACAGATGAAAGCGATGGGCCGGCTGCCAGAAACAACCATCTTAGAGTTCTGTGAAATGGAAGCAGATAAAACGCTCTCGATGCAAATGGGGATTCATTTGGGTGAAAAGATATTAAAACTCAAACGTTTACGAATGGCAGATGGTATACCTATGATGGTTGAGCGTAGCTATCTTCCAGCAAGGCTCTTTATTTCACTCAAGCGTCCTCTACTCGAACAAAAGCCCCTTTACGATGTCATTGAGCAGGATTATCAGCAGAAAATTCGAGTAGCGGATGAGGAGTTCTCTGCGGGTATAGCACGTCCATGTGACGCTCGGCTTCTAGGTATTAGTGAGGGTGCGCCAGTTCTGGACATAGTTCGAACTACTCACAACACCCAAAATGATGTTGTCGAGTTCACGCTTTCGGTGGCTCGCGCGGACAAGTTCAAGTACAGAATCTCTCACTATCGAGATACTGTGTGATCGGATACGAGTGCTAACGAAAGAAAAACAGTCTATGACTACTACTCGATTTGACTTTTCAGGTTGAGTCTTTGTATATCAGAAAATTTAGTAAAGAAAGAGGTATTAGAAATGTTCGAGAAGAGTGTCGAGGAGCTCACCGAGCTCGGCGCCCAGATCACCACGGCCGAGATTGCTCAGCAGCCCGAGCTTTGGCGTGATACGCTCGACATCTATCGCGAGAACAAGGAGGCCATCGAGGCCTTCCTGGCCGAGGCTCGCGCTATGGGCGAGGGTCGTCTGTCCGTTGTCTTCACCGGTGCCGGTACGTCCGACTACGTTGGCGATACCTGCGCCCCGTACCTGCGTCACGCTGGCAACACTGATCTCTACGACTTTAAGCCCATCGCCACGACCGACATCGTGAGCGCCCCGCGCGACTTCCTGCGAGCCGAGGATCCCACGCTCGTGGTTTCCTTTGCCCGCTCTGGCAACAGCCCTGAGAGCCTTGCCGCCGTTGCCGTTGCCAAGGAGCTCGTCCACAACGTCAAGTTCCTCAACATCACCTGCGCTCCTGAGGGCAAGCTCGCCGTCGAGTCTGCCGATGATCCCAATGCGCTGACGCTGCTCATTCCGCGCGCCAACGACAAGGGCTTCGCCATGACTGGCTCTTATTCCTGCATGACCCTGCTCTCCACCCTTATTTTCGACACTGCCTCTGACGAGCAGAAGGCCGAGTGGGTCGAGACCATCGCCAAGATGGGCGAGGAGGTCATCTCCCGTGAGCCCGAGATCGCCGATTACCTGGCTGGCGACTTCAACCGCGTGACCTACTTGGGTTCTGGCTCCTTTGGTGGCCTTGCCCAGGAGAGCCAGCTCAAGATCCTCGAGCTCGCTCACGGTCTGGTCGCTACTTCCTACGACACCTCCATGGGCTATCGTCACGGACCCAAGTCCTTCGTCGACGATAAGACGCTCGTCTTCGTGTTCGTCAACAACGACGCCTACACCCGTCAGTACGACATCGACATCCTCAACGAGATCGGTGGCGACGAAATCGCTCAGCACACCATCGCCGTTCAGCAGGAAGGTGCTACCGTCTATGAGGGTGAGTCCTTCACCTTTAAGGGCTACGAAGCGCTTCCCGAGGGCTACCTCGCTCTGCCGTTCGTGATGTTTGCCCAGGCCATCAGCCTGCTCAACTCCGTGCGCGTGGGCAACACGCCCGATACGCCGAGCCCCACCGGCACGGTCAACCGCGTGGTCAAGGGCGTGACGATTCACCCCTTCACCGCTTAATCGCGTCCCTCTGTAAGGGCGCCCGTCCGCTCATAACGGCGGACGGGCGCTTTTTGTTTTACCTGAGCTGGGTATAGCATCACCACAGTCAACTGCTTTAGAAGCAAGGAGTGCATATGAGCACGTACGCAATTAAGGCTGACAAGTTCTTCTTGCCGGCAGGCCCGCAACTGGGCGGCTATCTTATGGTCGAGGATGGCGTCTTTAGCGCCTGGCAGGCCGACGAGCCCTCTTGCGAGATTAAGGACTACACGGGGTCGTGGATCGCACCGGGTATGGTCGATACTCACATCCATGGCTTCTACAACCACTCAACTACCGATAATGATCCCGAGGGCATCGATATCAGCTCGACCGAGCTCGCCCGTCGCGGTACCACCAGCTGGCTGCCCACGACGTTCACCGATGGCGTCGAGCAGATCAAGGACGCCTGCGCCGCCATCGCTCAGGCGGACGAGGGTCGCGGCCCCGACTTCTGCGGTGCCCGCATTCAGGGCATCTACCTGGAGGGCCCCTTCTTTACCATGAAGCACGTGGGCGCGCAGAACCCCGCTTACCTCATCGATCCCTCCGAGGAGATCTTCGATCAGTGGCAGGAGGCTGCCGGCGGCCGCATCGTCAAGAGCGCCATGGCGGCCGAGCGCGACGGTGCCGCTGCTTATGCGGCTGCTCTGAACGCTAAGGGTGTGGTGACCAGTATCGGTCACTCCGACGCCACCTACGATGAGTGCATCGCCGCCATCAACGCCGGTGCCAGCTGCTTTACGCACACCTATAACGGCCAGCGCGGGCTGCATCACCGTGAGCCCGGCGTCGTGGGCGCTGCCATGTCCACGCCCGAGACCTACGCCGAGATCATCTGTGACGGCAAACACGTAAACCCTGCTGCCATCAAGGCGCTGCTGCAGGCCAAGGGCTGGCAGCACACGGTGCTCATCACCGACTGCCTTGGCTGCGGCGGCATGCCCGAGGGCAGCTACACCAGCGGCGGCATGGACGTCATCATGAAGGACAACCTGTGCTGGCTCGCCGACGGCAAGAGCATTGCCGGTTCGGTGCTCACGCTTGCCCAGGGCGTCAAGAACATCGTCGACTGGGGCATCGCCAGCGCCGATATCGCCATTCGCATGGCAACTGAGGTGCCGGCTCGCTCTGCGCACATCGAGGATAAGTGCGGCAGCATCATGCCGGGTCGCGACGCCGACTTTGTCGTGTTCGACCATGAGCTCACCCTCGTCGAGACGTACGTTGGCGGCCAGAGCGTCGGCAACGCCTTTACCGAGTAACGATAGAAAAAGACGGCGGGCTCGAATCTGCTCGGACCCGCCGTATGGGTTAAACGCTCAAAAGCACCTTAACAGTTACAGCTTGTTAGCGATCTTCTTTGCCGTGCGCTTGACGCCGGCCGCCAGGCCTCCTGCAGGATGCTCCTTCTCGTATGCTAGGCGCTTCTCGCGCTTGGCGTACTCTTCGACGATGATGTCGCCATACTCGTCTTCGATCTTGTCGAAGAAGTCGACGGCGCCCCTAATTTCCTCAGCGGCCGGGTGCCCCTTTTGGACACCGCCGATGAGTTTGAACGGTCCCCACGTATCAAAGCCGGGGCAGCCGTAGACACCCATAAAGATGGCCTGCCTCATGCGGCAGATACCATCGATATCCTTGCCGTACCACTTGTTTTTGCCACCGTAGGTCATAAGGCCAAACACCTTGTCCTGCGGCTGCAGCACGTTCGTGAGCACGCGTGCCATATCTTTGTCGATCTCTGAGTAATAAATGCCCGTAGCGACGCCGATCAGATGATATTCGTGCAGGTCGGGGTACTCGTTTTTGTCGAGCGTCTTGACGTCAAGGGTATCGATTTCGGGGTGCGCCTCGACGATAGCGTCCACGAGCTTTTTCGTATTGCCGTGATGGCGCGAGGCGTAGAGGATGATGGTTCGCATAAGAAGGCCTTTCAGCTGTAATTGCATCAATGTCTGTATGGTGCCCCGTTGCATGGCTGGGATACCAGACACATCGATGAGTGTGCGGGTTTGTCCTTTGGTCAGGGCCGAGACGGGTACTTGCGAGCAAAAAAAGCAGTTGTTCGAAAGGATGGGTAATGGAATACGCTCTTTCCAACGATTCGATTTCTATTAAGGTTTCCACGGCTGGCGGCTCGTTTACCTCGATTGAGGCCGACGGTCGCGAGTATTTGTGGCAGGGTGACCCCGCAGTGTGGTCCGGTCAGGCGCCGGTCTGCTTCCCGATTTGCGGAGGCCTGCGCGATGATAGCGCCATGACGTTTGCCGGGCATCATGTGAAGCTCGCCCGCCATGGATTTGCGCGCAAGCAGGAGTGGAAGCTGTTGAGCCAAAGCGCAAACGAGCTGGCGATGTGCCTGGCGTCGGAGGACAACCCTGCATTGCTGAGGAATTATCCGTATCCGTTTAAGCTTGTCGCCCGTTATACGCTCGAGGACGCCGCCGTGCGCGTCTCCTATGAGGTGACCAACGAGGGCACCGAGGATATGCCTTTCTTTATCGGCGGTCATCCCGGATTTAGGTGTCCGCTCGATGAGGGCGAGGCCTATACGGACTACGAGCTGCGCTTTGAGAAGGACGAGGCTGCTGAGCTTTGCACTGCCGTCCCCTCGACTGGCTTGATTGACGTGACCAATCGCTCCAAGAACCCCATGGTGGGAAAGACGCTGCCCCTGTCGCACGAGCTCTTCGATTTTGCGGAGACCATCTTTGACGTGCTCGAGAGCCGTCAGGTCACGCTTTCCAAAAAGGGCGAGGACAAGGGCGTCCGCCTGAGCTTTGAGGGCTTCCCATATCTCATTGTGTGGAGCAAGCCCGAGGGCGATTTTGTGGCGGTTGAGCCTTGGGGCGGTCTCTCGACCTGCTCCGATGAGGACGACGTGCTTGAGCATAAGCGCGGCTGCCTTGTCGCCAAGCCCAAGGAGACCGTCGTTCGCTCGTTCACGATTGAGATTCTGTAATTCCGTTTTGTCGACTCGTATCGCGAGGCACAAGGAGCCTGCGAGATAAGGAGCTAAAAATGATCCTCACCGTTACGATGAACCCGTCTGTTGATACGCGCTATCAGCTCGATGAGCTCGTTATCGACGACGTCAACCGCGTGACGCCCGAAAAGACCGCCGGCGGCAAGGGCCTCAACGTGGCCCGTGTGCTGGGTCAGCTGGGCGACGACGTTGTGGCAACCGGTCTGCTCGGCGGCCACATGGGCGCCTACATGGCTGAGCTCATGGACGCCAACGGTATTAACAACGACTTTGTGCCCATCAAGGGCGAGACTCGCATTTGCCTCAACATCCTCCACGCCGGCAACCAGACTGAGCTGCTCGAGAGCGGCCCGACAATTGCCCCCGAGGAGCTCGATGCCTTTACCGCCAAGTTTACCGAGCTTGCGGGCAAGGCCGACGTCGTCACCATTTCGGGTTCGCTGCCCCGCGGTGTCGAGGCAGACTACTATGCCAAGATCACGGGCATTGCCGAGAACGCCGGAGCCAAGGTGCTGCTCGATACCTCGGGTGCTTCGCTCGAGGCCGCCCTTAAGTCCGAAATTAAGCCCGAGCTGGTCAAGCCCAACCTGACCGAGATCAACGGCCTTCTGGGCACGAGCTTTACCACCGACGATGTGGACGAGCTCCGCGCCGCGCTCGCCTCTGATGCCCGCTTCTCCGATATCCCCTGGGTCGTCGTGTCCATGGGCGCTGCCGGCTCCGTTGGCTTCCACAATGGCCGTGCGTTCCGCGCAAAGACGCCCGATATCCCTGCCGTTAACGCCACGGGCTCTGGTGACTCCACTATCGCAGGCTTCGCGCATGCCATTGCTGCTGGCGCAGACGACGAGACGGTGCTGCGTACCGCCAACACCTGCGGCAAGCTCAACGCCATGGATCCCATGACTGGTCATCTGGTCATGGACCGTTGGGACGAGGTCTACAACGGCGTTGTCGTGACCGAGCTGTAAGGGCTTGGGCGTCGGCCCCGGCATCGATTGCTAGCTCATGTCGACGACAAGTGCGATAGCATTATGTCGGGGCGCGACGCCGACGTTGTCGTGTTCAATCCCGACCTTACCCTGGTCGAGACGTATGTGGGCGGCAACAGCGGCGGTAACGCTTTTATCGCGTAGCCGCCAAAGAAACGATCCGAGAGGGGATTTAGATGATTTACGGTGCATTGGGCGATATCGAGGAGTACCGCGGAATGCTCAAGGGCCTCGACGTGCTGATCGACTGGCTCGAGGAGAACGATCCGGCGCAGCTCGAGGTCGGCAGCCATCCGATTCTGGGCGACAAGGTCTATGCGAACGTCATGGCTCCCACGACGCGTCCCGAGGCCGAGGCTCACTA
>CABUVH010000028.1 GCA_902494935.1 uncultured Collinsella sp. | reverse complement strand
CCTCCGGTCGCCAACACTCCGACAAGACACCCGATAACCGCAACATAGAGGGGCTTAGCATGACCCCTTTTGCGAAGCGGCTCGCCTTCAGCTGCATTAAGAACGCGATCTGCAAGGTCGCTATCGGCTTGGATGGACTCGAAGGCCTGCTTGATTTGATTGGATTTCACGGTCGCCCTCCTCTAGGATGAATTTGAGCTTCGATCGACCACGGGCTAAACGCGTTCGAACGGTCGCGGCTGGTACATGCAACAACTCGGCAATCTCTGAGGTCGAAAAGCCCAGATAGTAATAGAGCACGATGGGAACGCGGAATCGCTCCGGAAGTCGCATAACGTCTGACAAGACCGCCTTGGTCTCATCCTGCGCCGCCGAAAGCGAATCGGCCAGGTTCTCAATATCCTCCACACGCCTCCATGGCTTTCGAAAGAGCGATTTGCATTCATTGATCGTGACCCGGATAAGCCAGCGGCGAAGATGCTCCCAACTCTCAAAATGTCCATCGCTTTTAAGCAGCTTAAGGAAGACATCCTGGGCAACATCGTCGGCGTCGGCACAATCGCGCAGGTACGTCAATGCGATTCGAAACACGACATCACGGTGATCCTCGACCGCCTGTCTAAATGCTTGTTCTTCCATAATCACCTCCCGGTGATGCTGATGTTTCTTGCTGAGGCCCTCACCATAGATACGCTCTGGCCGAACGAAATGTTTCAAATTCAAGCAGGAATAACCTACCAAAATAAACCTATCCCCTTTTGGCAGGTTTTCTTCACCAAAAAAGACCCGCTTCCCTGTTGGGAAACGGGTCTTTGGAAGGACGGTTAACGTACTTGGAAATTACTCCTCGTCGTTGTCCTTGGCCTCTTCGGCGTCGTCGGTGTCCACGAGCTGGTTGAGCAGCTCGTCGAGGGAAGCCATGTCCTCGTTGATCGCGCCGTTGGCAGGAGCCTTCTTGTCGTCGATCGGGGCGCCCAGGAGCTCCTCGTCGGCGTCGGCATGATGCGTCGGAGCGGAGGTACCCAGCAGGATATCGTCCGGACCGTCGGGGCTAAAGACCATCTGCAGCAGCTGCGAGAGGTCTTCCTCGTCGGCAACGTCGTCGTTGTTCTCGAGGATGTAGAGCAGGTCGTGGGCCTCCAGGCCGTCACGGAGCTCCTCGATCGCCTTGGCACCGATACCATCGATGCGCAGCAGATCCTCCTCGGACTTGCCGACCAGGTCGCCGACCGTCTCGATGCCGACCTCGCTGAACTTGTTGGTCCAGCGCTGCGACACGCCCAGGTCGTCGAACAGGTACAGGCGAGCCTTCTCGGCGGAGATGGTATGGCCGTTGCGGGTGAACGAACCGTCAGCACCACCGAACTCGTCGTAGCCGGCCCAGTCGAGCTGCTGCGGGAGCTGCTCGTCCAGGTCCTTGAGCTCCACCGGAGCCCACTCGGGCAGCGACTTGGCGTTGGGCGAAGCCGGGCCGTCGATGTCCACGTAGCCGTCGGCCGTGCGATACGTCAGCTTGGCGTTGGCGTACGGCTTGAGGCCGGTACCGGCCGGAATCTTCTTACCGACGATGACGTTGGACTTAAGGTCGAGCAGGTGGTCGACCTTGCCCTCGATGGCAGCCTCGGTAAGGACGCCAGCGGTACGGATGAACGAAGCGCTCGACAGCCAGGAGTCGATGTTGGACGCGACCTTGAGCGTACCCAGGATGACGGGCTCGGCCACGGGAGCCTGACCGCCCAGACGGGCAACGCGCTCGACCTCGTCGGCGAACTCGTAGCGGTCGACGTACTGACCAAGCAGGTACTTGGAGTCACCGGGGTTGGTGATCTGAACGCGACGCAGCATCTGACGTGCGAGCACCTCGATGTGCTTGTCGTTCAGGTCGACGCCCTGGCTGGTGTAGACGTCCTTGACGCTCTCGACGAAGGTGTGCATCGTCGACTCGATGTCGGTCAGCTTGCGCAGGTTGCGGAAGTTGACGAAGCCCTTGGTGATCTGGTCGCCGGCGCGAACCTCGCAGCCGTCCTCGATCTCGGGCATAAAGCGCACCGAAGCGGGGACGCGACGCTCGTCGAGGACACGGGTGTGGTCCTCGGAGTCAGTGAGCGTCAGCACGTACTCGGACTTCTCGGGCTTAATCGAGAGGTGACCGGAGTACGGAGCCAGCTCGGCCTCGCGACCCAGGATCTTCTCGTTGACGTTGCCGACGATATCGAACATACGGCTGACCGTAGGCAGACCCTGCGTAATATCGTCGACGCCAGCGACGCCGCCGGAGTGAATGGTACGCATCGTAAGCTGCGTACCGGGCTCGCCGATGGACTGGGCGGCAATAATGCCGACCGCGGTACCGATGGCGACCGGACGACGGGTGGAAAGATCCCAGCCGTAGCACTTCTGGCACACGCCGTACTTGGAGCGGCAGGTGAGCAGTGCGCGAAGCTTGACCTTCTTGAGGCCGGCATCGACCATCTTCTGGATGTCGGCGACCTTCTCGATGTAGCCGTCCTGCTCAAAGAGCACGGTGCCATCGGGAGCCACGACGTCCTCAATGAAGCAACGGCCGACGAGGTCGGTGTTGAGGTCGGTGGTGCCGGGGATGATGAGGTTGTAGGTGACGCCCTCGTGCGTACCGCAGTCCTCCTCGCGGACGATGACGTCCTGGGCCACGTCGACCAGACGACGGGTCAGGTAACCAGAGTCCGAGGTGTGGGATGCGGTATCGACCAGGCCCTTACGGGCGCCGTAGGTCGAAATGAAGTACTCGAGCGGCAACAGGCCCTCGCGGAAGTTCGCCTTAATGGGAAGGTCGATCGTCTCGCCGGACATGTCTGCCATCAGGCCACGCATGCCGCCGAGCTGACGCAGCTGGGTCTTAGAACCACGGGCGCCGGAGTCGGCCATCATATAGAGCGGGTTCTCCTCGTCGAACAAGTCGAGCATGAGCGCTGCAACCTTGTCGGTACAAGCGGTCCACTCGTTAACGACTTCGATGTGGCGCTCCGTCTCGTTGATGAAGCCCTCCTCGAAGTACTCGTTGATCTGGTCGACGTTGGCCTGGGCGCGATCGAGCAGCTCCTGCTTCTCGGCAGGGATGAGAGCGTCCCACACCGAGATGGTGAGGCCGGCGCGGGTAGCGTAGTGGAAGCCGGAGTACTTGATGGCGTCGAGGATCGGGCCGACCTTGGCCTCGGGGTAACGATCGCAGCAGTCGGCAACCAGCTTGGCCACATCGCCCTTGACCATCTTGTAGTTCATGAACTCATAGTCTTCGGGCAGGCACTGGCGGTTGAAGATGATGCGGCCGATAGAGGTCTCGAAGCGCGCGGTCTTGTTGCCGGTGACGTCGTAGTCGACGAACTCGTTCTTGCCGTTCTTGACGCGGAAGATACGGGTGCCGTCCTCGTTGATGACGTTGGCATCGGCAGCGGACACGCGAACCTGGATCTTGGCCTGCATGTCGACCTCGGAACGGCAGTCATAGGCGTGCAGCGCGTCGTCGAAGCTGGCGAACACGTGGTTCTCGCCCGGCAGACCCTCGCGGACCTGGGTGAGGTAGTACACACCAATGATCATGTCCTGCGAAGGGATGTTAACCGGCTTGCCGGATGCCGGCGAGCGCAGGTTGTTCGCAGAGAGCATGAGCACGCGAGCCTCGGCCTGAGCCTGGCTGGACAGCGGCACGTGGACAGACATCTGGTCGCCGTCGAAGTCGGCGTTGAAGGGCGAGCAGACCAGCGGATGCAGGTGGATAGCCTTGCCCTCGACCAGCACCGGCTCAAAGGCCTGGATGGACAGACGGTGCAGGGTCGGTGCACGGTTGAGCAGCACGACGCGGCCGTCGATGACCTCTTCGAGGATGTCCCACACAAAGGTGGCACCGCGGTCGATAGCGCGCTTGGCGCCCTTGATGTTCTCGACCTTGCCAAGCTCGACCAGGCGCTTCATGACGAAGGGCTTGAAGAGCTCCAGCGCCATGGTCTTGGGCAGACCGCACTGGTGCAGCAGCAGCTTGGGGTCGGTAACGATTACCGAACGGCCGGAGTAGTCGACACGCTTGCCCAGCAGGTTCTGACGGAAACGACCCTGCTTGCCCTTGAGGGCCTCGGCGAGCGACTTGAGCGGGCGACCGCCACGGCCAGAGACCGGGCGACCACGACGGCCGTTGTCGAACAGGGCGTCCACGGACTCCTGGAGCATGCGCTTCTCGTTGTTCACGATGATCGCAGGGGCATCCAGGTCGAGCAGGCGCTTGAGTCGGTTGTTACGGTTGATCACGCGACGGTACAGGTCGTTGAGGTCGGACGCGGCGAAGCGGCCGCCATCGAGCTGGACCATCGGGCGCAGATCGGGCGGAATGACCGGAATGACATCCAGGATCATGTTCGCGGGGCTGTTGCCGCCCTTCAGGAAGGCGTCAACGACCTCGAGGCGCTTAACGGCCTTCTCGCGCTTCTGCTTTTGGGAGTCCTCGTCGGCGATGATAGCCTTGAGCTTCTCGGCCTCGGAGGGGAGGTCGATGGCAGCGAGCAGGTCGCGAACGGCCTCGGCACCCATACCACCCTTGAAGTACATGGAGTAGTAACGGGTCATCTCGCGGAACAGCGGCTCATCGGAGATGAGGTCGCGCTCGGTGAGCTTCATGAAGGCGTTGAAGGCGTCCGTGCGGAGCTGCTTATCGTCCTTGCACTCTTCCTCGATGTCGACGATGCCAGAGGCGATCTCCTCGGGGGTCAGCGGCTCCTCGTCGGAGAACTCGTCAAAGTTCTCGGGGTTGCCCTGCTCCTTGAGGGACTCGATCTGGCGGGCGCACTCGGCATCGATCTCTTCCAGATCGGCGGCGAGCTCCTCGCGCAGGTCGTCAGCGTCGGCCTCGCGAGCTTCGTAGTCGACCTCGGTGATGATGTAGCTGGCAAAGTACAGAACCTTCTCGAGATCCTTGGACTTGATGTCGAGCATACGACTCATCGGGAAGCTCGTGGGGCTCTTGAAGTACCAGATGTGGGACACGGGAGCGGCGAGCTCGATGTGACCCATGCGCTCGCGACGAACCTTGGCCGAGGTGACCTCGACGCCGCAGCGCTCGCAGACGATGCCCTTAAAGCGGATGCCCTTGTACTTGCCGCAGGAGCACTCCCAGTCCTTGGCGGGACCGAAAATCTTCTCGCAGAACAGGCCGTCCTTCTCGGGCTTGAGGGTACGGTAATTGATGGTCTCCGGCTTCTTGACCTCACCGTGCGACCAGGAACGGATCTGGTCGGCGGAGGCAAGGGAGATCTTTACCGAGTCAAAATCAGTAGCTTCGAAATCTGCCACAGTCAACTACTCCTTATCAGTGGTCGTGGCGGCGACAGCCTCGGGTGCCTCGGCGGTCTCGGCATCCTGGGCCTCGACGTCGGTGTCAACGCCGGCGAGCGCAGCCAGGTCGTCGAGAGCAGAGGTTTCCTCGGCGGTCACAGGGGCGGAGGCGTCCTCGTCGGCATCGTGCATGGGCTCGATGTCCAGTGCGAGGGAACGGATCTCCTTGACGAGAACCTTGAAGGACTCGGGGATACCCGGAACCGGGACGTTCTCGCCCTTGACGATGGACTCGTAGGTCTTGACGCGGCCCACGGTATCGTCGGACTTGACGGTCAGGATCTCCTGCAGGACGTTGGCAGCACCGTATGCGTACAGTGCCCAAACTTCCATCTCGCCGAAGCGCTGGCCGCCGAACTGAGCCTTGCCGCCCAGCGGTTGCTGGGTAACCAGGCTGTAAGGGCCGGTCGAACGGGCGTGGATCTTGTCGTCGACCATGTGGCCGAGCTTGAGGATGTAGGACGTACCCACGGTAATAGGCTCGCGGAACTCCTCGCCGGTGCGGCCGTCGAACAGGCGGGTCTTGCCGCGCTCGTCAAGCTGGGTGACGAACTCGGGACGCATGTGATCGCCAAAGGCAGCGGTGGCCTTGTTGAGCATGTTCTTGTTGGCGCGACGGATGACCTCGGCGATCTCGTCCTCCTTGGCGCCGTCGAAGACGGGCGTCGAGACGAAGAACGGACCGGGGACATACTTGTCGGAGTCGGCATCCTCGGTATCCCAACCGCAGGCAGCAGCCCAGCCAAGGTGGCACTCGAGCAGCTGGCCGACGTTCATACGCGAAGGAACGCCCAGCGGGTTGAGGATAACGTCGATCGGGGTACCGTCAGCCATGTAGGGCATGTCCTCGACCGGCAGAACGTTACAGATAACGCCCTTGTTGCCGTGGCGACCGGCGATCTTATCGCCCTGCTGGATCTTACGACGCTGGGCGACGTAGACGCGCACCTGCTCGTTGACGCCGGGGGCCAGGTCGTCGCCGTTCTCGCGGCTAAAGCGGACGACGTCGATGACGCGGCCATAAGCGCCGTGAGGCATCTTAAGGGAGGTGTCGCGAACATCGTGAGCCTTGGCACCGAAGATGGCGCGCAGCAGGCGCTCCTCGGCGGTCAGAGCGCTCTCGCCCTTAGGCGTGACCTTGCCGACCAGGATGTCGCCAGGGCCGACCTCGGCGCCGATGCGGATGATGCCGTCCTCGTCGAGGTTGGCAAGCATATCCTCGGAGAGGTTCGGGATCTCGCGAGTGATCTCCTCGGGGCCGAGCTTGGTGTCGCGGGCGTCGATCTCGTGACGGGTGATATTGATGGTCGTCAGCAGGTCCTCGGCCACCAGACGCTCGGACACGACGATACCGTCCTCGTAGTTGAAGCCTTCCCACGGCATGTATGCCACGGTGAGGTTCTGGCCCAGTGCGAGCTCGCCATGATCGGTCGAAGGACCGTCGGCCAGAGGCTCGCCCTGCTCAACGGTGTCACCGACGCGCACGAGCGGACGGTGGTTGATGCAGGTGGACTGGTTGGAGCGCTGGTACTTGGCCAGGTGATACTCGTCCATGCCGCCGGCATGCTTGACGATAATCTTGGAGGCGTCGGCATAGATGACTTCGCCGGCGTTCTTGGCCAGGGTAACCTCGCCAGAGTCCAGGGCGGCGCGACGCTCCATGCCGGTACCGACATAGGGAGCGGCGGGGTGAACCAGCGGCACGGCCTGACGCTGCATGTTGGCGCCCATGAGCGTACGCTTGGCGTCGTCGTGCTCGAGGAACGGAATCAGCGTGGCTGCGACGGAGAGCATCTGACGCGGCGAGACGTCCATGTAGTCGACGTCCTCAACGGGCACGTCGGCGGGAGCGCCGAAGGAGCCGTCGAAGTCGCGGGTACGGGCGATCACGGTATGCGGACGGACGATCTTGCCCTCGGCATCGGTCGTGATGAACTCGTTGGTCTTGGGATCGAGCGGCGTGTTGGCCGGCGCGATGACGTGCTTCTCTTCCTCGTCAGCGGTCATCCAGTCGATCTGGTCGGTGGCAACGCCGTTCTCGACACGACGGAACGGGGCCTCGATGAAGCCATACTCGTTGACGCGGGCGTAGAGGGCGAGCGAGCCGATCAGGCCGATGTTGGGGCCTTCGGGAGTCTCGATCGGGCACATGCGGCTGTAGTGCGAGTTGTGAACGTCGCGGACGGCCGTCGGCACGTTGGTGCGGCGGCTGGAGCCCGACTTGTGGCCGGCAAGGCCGCCAGGGCCGAGTGCGGACAGACGGCGCTTGTGAGTCAGACCGGTCAGGGGGTTCGCCTGGTCCATGAACTGCGAGAGCTGCGAGGAACCGAAGAACTCCTTGATAGAGGCCACGATCGGACGGATGTTGATGAGCGACTGCGGGGTGATCTCGTCGATGTCCTGGGAGCTCATGCGCTCACGGACGACGCGCTCCATACGGCTCATGCCGATACGGAACTGGTTGGCGACGAGCTCGCCGACGGTGCGGATGCGGCGGTTGCCAAAGTGGTCGATGTCGTCGACCTTGAAGCCCTGCTCGCCGGCAGCGAGGGACAGCAGGTAGCGCAGCGTCGCGACGATATCCTCGTCGGTGAGCACCGTGACCTCTTCCTCGGTGGTGAGGTTGAGCTTCTTGTTGACCTTGTAACGACCGACGCGGGCCAGATCGTAGCGCTGCGGGTTGAAGAGCAGGCCCTCGAGCAGGCTGCGGGAAGCATCCACGGTGGGAGGCTCGCCCGGGCGCAGGCGACGGTAGATCTCGATGAGGGCGTCCTCGCGAGTGAGGGCGGTATCGCGCTCGAGGGTGCGCTTGATCACATCGGAGTTGCCGAGCAGCTCGATGATATCGTCGTTGGTGACGGCGATGCCAAGGGCGCGCAGGAACATCGTGGCGCTCTGCTTGCGCTTACGGTCGATGGAGACCATGAGCTGGTCGCGCTTGTCGACCTCAAACTCGAGCCAGGCACCGCGGGACGGGATGATCTGAGCCTTGTAGATCTGCTTGCCCGAATCCATCTCGGAGCTGTAGTACACGCCCGGGGAGCGGACGAGCTGCGAGACGACGATACGCTCGGTACCGTTGATGATGAAGGTGCCCTGATCGGTCATCATGGGGAAGTCGCCCATAAAGACGAGCTGCTCCTTGATCTCGCCGGTCTCCTTGTTGGTGAGACGGACGTCAGTCAGAAGCGGGGCCTGATAGGTCATGTCCTTCTCGCGGCACTCCTCGACGGTGTGCGCGGGGTCGCCGAACTGATGCTCGCCGAAGGTAACCTCGAGAACATGGTTCTGACTCTGGATGGGGCTGGATTCCTTGAACGCCTCACGAAGGCCCTCGTCCTTAAAACGCTCAAAGGATTCCCTCTGAACAGAGATAAGGTTGGGGAGCTCCATGGCCTCCGGGATTTTCCCGAAGCTGACGCGCTTGCGCTCAGTGGCAGTGTATGCGTAGGTCACCAGGTTTTTCCTCCTTCACGGAAATGCTCGGTGGATTGGCGAGGCATAGCTTCGCCAGTTATCGCAACCTAATAGTTTATCAGGTACCGACCGTTGAGCAAGAAAAGCCTTGACGCGATTGAGTTTTTGGAGTAGCAAAGTTTTTCGACAGAAAACATGCAGGTAGATGGATATGCATCGAACACCTGTTCATATATTTTCTGTGAACAGAGGGCTGGCAATCGCAGCTCTTATAAAAAACGGGCGCGAACCGAAGTCCGCACCCGTAAATGTCGATGCCCGAAAGGCTTATTTGCGCATCAAACCGCCGCGCTCGTCGATGGCATCCCAGAAGGCGCCGGCAAAGCGAGGATCGCTTGCAGCCATGAGGGCATTGGTGGCCATCCAGCCAGACGGGGTACCGGTATCGTAGCCCGACAGCGGGTCGATGACGACGGCATACATGGCCTCGCGGTCGAGCGAGCGGGCCATGGCATCGGTCAGCTGGATCTCGCCGCCCTTACCGGCCTGCTGATCGGCCAGCAGGTCCATGACCAACGGGCTCAGCAGGTAGCGACCGACGATGTACAGGTTGGACGGAGCCGCCTCGGGAGCGGGCTTCTCGACCAGGCCGCCGATACGCCAAACGGCACCGGGCTCGTCGTCGGCGGCATTCTCGAAGCCCTCGAGAGCGCCCACGCGATCGCCGGCGATAACGCCATAGCGGCTGACTTCCTCGGGAGCGCACGCGGCAACGGCGATAACAGAAGCGCCACCGTGCTCCTTGGAGACGGCAAGCATCTTGTCGCAGATGTCACGGTTGGGCACAACGTAATCGCCCAGAAGAACCAGGAAGTTCTCCCCTGCCACAGCGTCGGCGGCAGAGCGAATGGCGTGGCCAAGGCCCTTGGGCTCGTACTGATAACGGAAGTCGACCGGCATACCACCAGCATGGGCGACGGCGTCGGCGTAGGCGTCCTTGCCACGCTCGCGAAGCAGGTTCTCGAGCGAGCGATCGGGCTGGAAGTAGCTCAGCAACTCGGGCTTGCCAGGAGAGGTGACGATAATAGCATCGTCGACCTCATCGGGGTCGAGCGCCTCCTCAACGACGTACTGGATGACCGGTTTGTCGAGCACCGGCAGCATCTCTTTGGGCGTGCACTTGGTGCCAGGCAGAAAACGCGTGCCAAGACCGGCGGCGGGGATGATTGCCTTCATGTTATTCAAGGATCCTTTCGCAGGCGCAGGATGCGCCCTGTGCGTGCGGCACGGCGGCCGCAGACCAAATTGCGATACCGGTTTATCTTACCGCCGTTAATTAACGTTAATGTAGGCAAGCGCCATTCTTCAGCAGGTCAACGCAAATTATTGCTCGAATGGTGCAATTTTATCGCCCAACGGTAGCGACCCCAAAGCACCGCAAGCGGCAGCAATTTGTATGCCGAGCCAACAAAATAGAGGGATCAAAACGAAAAAGACGGGGCTCGCAATGCGAACCCCGTCTGCAAAGAAATCTGGCGAGAAAGCCTGATTACTTGAGGGTGACAGCAGCGCCAGCAGCCTCGAGCTTCTCCTTGGCAGCCTCGGCGTCCTCCTTCTTGGCACCCTCGAGAACAGCCTTGGGAGCGCCCTCGACGACCTCCTTGGCCTCCTTCAGGCCAAGGTTGGTGAGCTCACGGACGGCCTTGATGACCTGGATCTTGTTGTCGCCGAAGCCCTCGAGCACGACGTCAAACTCGGTCTTCTCCTCGGCCTCAGCAGCGCCAGCAGCGGGAGCGGCGACAACGGCGGCAGGAGCAGCGGCGGAAACGCCGAAGGTGTCCTCGATAGCCTTAACGAGCTCGGAAGCCTCGAGAAGGGTCATTTCCTTAAGAGCATCGATGATCTCATCGGTGGTAAGCTTAGCCATTTCTAAGTCCTTTCGGTTTCCGTGTCTGTGCACGGAGATCAGTTAAAACACGGCGCGAATGCGCCAGGGGTGCGGCGTTGCCGCCGCGGGTGAAAACAGCGACTAGGCTGCCTTCTGCTCGGAGACCTGCTGGATCGAACGAGCGAGACCAGAGGAAACGCCGTTGACGCAGACAGCGATGTCGCGAGCGAAACCGGAGATGAGACCGGCGATCTGGCCGAGAAGCTGGTCCTTGGTGGGCAGCTCGGCGATAGCCTTAACATCATCAGCGGAAACGACCTTGCCGTCGGAGATACCGCCCTTGATCTCAAGGACGCCCTTGGACTTAGCGGAGAAGTCCTTAAGGGCCTTAGCGGCCTCGACCGGCTCGGTCTCGTAGAACACATAAGCGACGGGGCCGGCGAGAATCTCGTCGAGCTCGGGCTGCTCCTGGTTCTTGAGAGCGATCTTGACCAGGTTGTTCTTGTAGACCTTCATCTCGGCGCCGCACTCGCGAAGCTGATGACGCAGCTCCTGAGCCTGCTTAACCGTCAGACCGTTGTAGTTGACGACGAACAGACCGGCGTTCTCGGCGATACGGGACTCGATCTCTGCAACCTTGTCGATTTTGTACTGCTGGGGCATGAATTACACCTCCTCGAATTCTTTCCGGGCACGGTCCGCCACAAGGACGTGACGGGGGCATGTCCAAAAAGAAAGCCCCCGCGCTGCATGAGCGACGGGGGCGAGAAGACATATCTACTCGACCACCTCGGCTGGCGGGATGACCCATTAAGCTCGCGGGCGATGCCCGTTTGCACCGGCTGTCTCTGGCAGCGGATTCGTGCGTTAACCGAAAGTATTATGGCGGGGACCCCGGCGTCGGTCAACGGGCGCGAGGATTCGTACACAAACCCTGCATACGCTCCGGCCGGGAGGGGCAGGGCGAGTTTTCCGCTCGGTCAAGTCCTGGGCTCGCACGAAGGCCACATTAAGTGGCCTTCGGCTCGTGCGGAATCTACGGAAAACTCGCCCTGCCCCTCCCGGCCGGAGCTACGTTGCCTTTGCTGCGAATCCTCGAGTCCGTTGAGCGACGCGCCCCACTCATAATGCTTGGGTCGGTGGGCTGATGTATTGCGTCCCGTTGGGCTATAAGGTTGAAATGAAGGTGGACAGGCGATTTAGGCCTTCGTCCAGATCTTGGTCGGAGACGCAGTAGCTTAGGCGGATGTGGCCTTCGGTGCCGAAACAGTCGCCTGGGACTAGGGCTACGTTTGCCTCTTTGATGGCTTTGATGCAGAAGTCTTCGCTTGTTAGGCCGAATTGTTTGATGCTCGGGAAAGCGTAGAAGGCGCCGGCTGGTTCCACTACGTCGAGGGCCATGGCGTTTAAGGCTGCGAGCACGCGTTTGCGGCGGGCTCGGTAGACTTTGAGCATGGGGGTTGGGTCGACGGTGAGGGCTCGGGCTGCGGCATCCATCTCAAAGGAGACGGCGCTCGATACTAAGTATTGGTGAGCCTTTGCGATCTCGGCGATGACGGGGGCTGCGGCTGCGAGCCAACCCAAGCGCCAGCCAGTCATAGCCCAGGGCTTGGAGAAGCTCTCGATGACCACCGTCTGCTCGCGTAGCTCCGGGTGGCGCTGGGCAAATCGCTCGTAGCCATCCACATAGACCAGACGGTTGTATACGTCGTCGCAGACTACGTAGATGCCCGCCTGCTCCGCTACGCGTGCCACGGCGTCGAGCGATGCCGCGTTGAGAATGCAGCCCGTAGGATTGTTGGGCGAGCAGATAACGATGGCCTTGGTCGCCGGCGTCACGCAAGCACGAAGTGCGTCCTCGTCAATCTGGAATTGCGCAGGCTCCGTATCCAAAAAGACCGACTTGGCGTGGTTGGCCACGACGATGCTTTCGTACAGGCCAAAAGCCGGCGTGGGGATGATAACCTCGTCGCCGGGGTTGAGCATGGCCATAAACGTAGCCGACAGGGCCTCGGTCGCGCCGTCGGTCAGGATGACCTCGTCGGCCGAAAACGTAAGGCCCGCATCCCCCATGTAGGCAGACAGCGCTTCGCGCAGAGCGGGGCGACCGTTGTTGGGCGGATAGTGTGTGTCGCCGCGGTCCAACGAAGCGGTCACCTCGGCGCTAATCACATCGGGCGTGGAAAAATCGGGCTCGCCGAGCGCGAGCGCGATACACCCCGGGTGCTGGGCGGCGAGCGCGTTGATCCGACGGATGCCGGAGGGCTTGAGCGTGGCAAGCGAGGTATTCATGGGCAGACGCATGGCGTTCCTTTCGTAAGGGTTGCACTAGGATAGCGCGGCGGAGCGCCGTCAGACGGTGTAACCTAAACGGAAACCAACCGGAAAGGAGGCGGCATGGAGACGACCACACGTGGCGATGTACCAAAAACACTGCATAACATCGCTTTTGTCAGTATTCCCGAGAGCGCCGATCTTGAGTTTTTGCTTTGGGACCTGCAGGATGCCATCGCCGCCTATGCTCAGCTTTCTGGCACCACACTCCCCCACCCGGTCGATTTGAAGGCGGATGATGCCGGTGCAGTCGATGGCATGGTGCTCGCCATTGAAGATGTGGCTGACGATGAGACGTTGACAGCTATCGAGCAGGCGCTTGAACGCTTTGGCGGTACGGGAACGCGCGTCTATGCCGCGATTCGAGCCGCACAAGAGGGCGCGAAGCAGGCGCGCGGGACCGCCGTTCGTCTGCACAAGGCATGTGAGTGCCACGACCAATTGTGGTGTGGCGGCGTTGTCGTCTGTGCCGGCAGCGGTATTGCGGCGCTTCGCCACTCCCCGCGTATGGGCCTCTTGCGCCGGCCATTTTCCGAAGCGATGGATAAGCTTGTGGGCGCCGTTCGCATGGGCTGCTCCATTGAGTATGCGCAGCTGCTTGGCGGTGGCAATGCCGGTGGCGTCGATGCCGACGGCATGGTGCGCGCCAGGCCCGCGCTGCCCGCACCGATATGGCATGCCATCATGAAACGCCTCGGCAGCCGCGCCTAATCAGATATCTAAATTACAGAGCGCCCCATTCAACGGCCTCGCGCCAGCGCTCGACAAGGCGTTCCAGGCGCCATGCCGCATTGGCGGGACTTGTCGACGGCAGAACGATGGCCGGTAGCCCGGTGCGTTCTTGTAGATAGCGCTTGTAGAGCCGGCCAGCTGTACCGCCGTTGCATATCACCTGCTCAATGGGAGCCATGTCGGTAATGCACTCGATATGTGCCGGCACAACGTTTTTAATGCTGGCATCACTCGAGCCCTTAATGTCGCAGCTCTCAATCACATCCCACAGGGCTACGCCGCCGTTCAGCAGCATGGCCCGCTTGGCGGCAATCGAGACGTCGAGCGTCGCGGGCTCACCGCTTGCCAAAGGGTCGCCCTCGTTGGGCGGCACGGGCACACCGAGGCACGCGGCCATCACGCGCCAAAAGCGATTCTGAGGATTGCCGTAATAAAAGGCATTGGCGCGCGAAAGCACCGAGGGAAACGACCCCAGCACCAAAACGCGCGAGCGCTGGTCGAACACGGGCTCGAACCCATGCTCAATATGTTGATAGCCCTCGTCGGACGCAGCCATGGCCTAGGCCCTCAACAGATAGCGCACCTCGTAGGGCGCAAGCTCAAGCGCGCCCGTCAGCTCGACCGTGGGTGCATCGTCGGCAAGCAGGTCGACAAAGGAGCTGTTGAGTTCGCCGGCTCCAAAGGTGTAAGGCTCGTCCACAGCGTTCACCGCTACGAGCACCGTCGCGCCGTCGCAGGCGCGTTCGAACAGCAGCTGCTTGTTCTGGATCACCACGTTGCGGTACGCGCCGTAGTTGAGAGCACGGGCCGCCGCGTCGTCGGCCGAGCGAAGGTGCGCAAGCTGCGTGATAAACGCCGTCAGCTCATTGGGCGCAGGCTCATCGAGCGCAGGGCGCAGCGCCCAGTCGCCATCGGGGCCGCCCTTTTCACCAGCAATTCCCCACTCGCTGCCATAGTAGACGCACGGGATGCCTGGCATGCCAAAGAGCATGCCATAGGCGGGACGCAGGCACGATTTGTCGGTAAGGATGCTTGCCAGGCGCGGCACGTCGTGGTTGTCGACAAACGACAGCAGGTGCTTGCCGCGGTAGATGCACCAGGGGTCGCCGCCAAACTGACGGTGCAGCGAGTGCGCGATCTCGAACATATTGACCGAGTTAAAGCTGGAGTACAGACCCTTGTAGCACTCGTAGTTGGTACAGGAGTCGAGCATCTCGTCGTTGACGATCTGGTTGTAGTCGCCGTGGAGTGTCTCGCCGATCAGCACGAAGTCGGGCTTGAGCTCGCGGGTAAAGGCGTGTAGGCGGCGCATAAAGTCGCGGTCGAGCATATAGGCAACGTCCAGGCGCAGGCCGTCGACGCCAAAGACGTCGGCCCAACGGCGCACAGACTCGAGCAGGTAATCGACCACGGCGGGGTTTTGCAGGTTAAGCTTCACAAGCTCAAAATGGCCCTCCCAGCCCTCGTACCAAAAGCCGTCGCCGTAGCACGAGTCACCGTCAAAGCTAATGTGGAACCAGTCCTTGTAGGGCGAGTCCCACTTGCGCTCCTGCACGTCGCGGAAGGCCCAAAAACCGCGGCCGACGTGGTTGAAGACAGCATCGAGCACCACGCGGATGCCATGGGTATGCAGCGTGTCGCATACGGCGGCAAAGTCGGCATCCCCACCCAGGCGGCGGTCGATATGGCGCAGACTGCGCGTATCGTAGCCGTGACTATCAGACTCGAGCGGCGGGTTGATGAGCACGGCGCCAATACCGAGTTTTTGCAGGTAGTCGGCCCACTGGGCGATCTTCATGATGGGGGCATCGGAGTTGGGCGCGTCGTTGGCAGCCTGGGCGAGCTCATCCTCAGCAACGGGCGCGGCGTTTTCGCGCGGAGCTCCGCAAAAGCCCAGCGGATAGACCTGGTAGAACGTCGTCTCGTATGCCCACATAGCAACCTCCCGGTAAGCTCAACACAACGACATCCATTGTATGCCCAGCGTGCACCCCCTTCCCCAAAATAAGTTGCGGTGAAATACGGACTGTTTGCCAGGTTTATTGGGCTAAACAATCCGTATTT
>CABUVH010000027.1 GCA_902494935.1 uncultured Collinsella sp. | reverse complement strand
TCGCGCAGGGCGTACTTCCACATCTCGGGATCTTGGGCCGCCTGCGTGAGCGCCTCGACCACGTGGTCGTACGGCTTAAAGTCGGGCGTGCCCACGCTCATGTTGTAAATGGTCTTGCCCTGAGCCTTCAGCGCGAGAAGCTTGTTGTTGAGCGAGGCGAAGACCTCCGCGCCAAAGCGGTCGAGACGCTGCGATGCCTGCATGGTGCCACCTTTCGATATGAAAAACGCGGCGCTCTGACAAGAGCGCCGCGCGATACGGGCCATCAGATTGCAAAAGTGTAACGCTTGCAACCCCCGTATTGGTTCAATTTAGCCAACCTTAGTCAATTGCATTGAGCGCGTCGATCTGTGCGAGCCACAGACGTGAGCTGGCGTCACTCGGCATACGCCAATCGCCACGCGGGCTGAGCGTCACCGAGCCCACCTTGGGGCCATCGGGCAGGCAGCTGCGCTTAAACTGCTGGGCAAAGAAGCGACGGTAGAACGTACGCAACCACGTGTGGACGGTCTTGGCGTCGTAGACACCCTCGAAACTCTTGAGCGCCATGCGGTAGATCTTGCCCGGCTCAAAGCCAAAACGCAGCAGGTAGTAGAGGAAGTAGTCGTGCAACTCGTACGGGCCCACCAAATCCTCAGTCTTCTGCGCAATCTCGCCGTCGCCCGTGGGCGGCAGAAGCTCGGGAGATACCGGCGTATCGAAGATATCGAGCAAGACCTCGGCAATACGCCCGCCAAAGACATCAGCCGCATAGCGCACCAGATGGCGCACAAGCGTCTTGGGCACGCTCGCATTGACGGCATACATGCTCATGTGGTCTCCGTTATAGGTAGCCCAGCCGAGCGCCAGCTCCGACAGATCGCCCGTACCGATGACAAAACCGCCAGCCTGGTTGGCCAGATCCATCAGAATCTGCGTGCGCTCGCGGGCCTGGCTGTTCTCGTAAGTCACGTCCTGCACGGCAGGATCGTGCTCAATGTCCTTGAAGTGCTGCTCCACGGCCGCGTGGATCGAAACCTCGCGGAAGCTCACGCCCAGGTCGCGGGCAAGCGACTCGGCATTGGACTTGGTGCGATGCGTCGTGCCAAAACCTGGCATGGAGACCGCCGTGATACCGGTGCGCGGCAGCCCCAGTGCATCGAAGGCACGCACGGTCACAAGCAGCGCCAGCGTGGAGTCCAGGCCGCCCGAAAGACCGATGACTGCAGCCTTGGTACCCGTGTGGGCAAGGCGGGTCTTGAGGCCAGCAGTCTGCAGGTCGAGGATGGTCTCGCAGCGCTCGGCCAGGTCGCCGTGGTCGGCCGGCACAAAGGGCGCGCGAGGGAAAACGCGGTCGATATCGCAGGCATCGCGCAGAACAGGCTCTTTGGCCAGCACGCCCTCAAACGAAAACTCAACGGTCGTGGCCTCCGGCGCATCGTCCGCGCGCGTCCACGTCGTCGAGCGACGGCGCTCGGCAACCAGGCGGTCAAGGTCAACGTCGGCGACGGCCATATCGCAAGTGAGGAGCTTCGTCGCGGCGAGCTTCGAACCGTTTTCGTAGACGAGGTTCTCCCCCGCAAAGACCATGTCGGTCGTGGACTCGCCCTCGCTCGCATCTGCATAGGCATAGGCGCAGTACAGGCGCGCACTCTGATTGGAGATGAGGCTGCGGCGATAGTCTGCCTTGCCGATAATCTCGTCCGAGGCCGACGGATTGAGAATCACCGTCGCACCGGCAAGCGCCATCTCGGTCGAAGGAGGTGCTGGCACCCACAGGTCCTCGCAAACCTCAACGCCCAACACCAGGTCCTCGACGCCCTCATCACAGCAACGGTAGACAAGCCCCGAACCCAGCGGAACCGGACCCTGACCGGCAAATTCAACCCACACGGGATCCGCAGGCGCCGGAGCAAACCAACGGCGCTCATAGAACTCACCATAGTTGGGCAGATACTTCTTGGCCGTAAGGCCCAAAAGCTCGCCCGCGCAGCACACGGCGGCGCAGTTGTAGATATTCTCGGCCACCGCCACGGGAAGGCCGATGGTAAAGACAATCGGCAACTCGCGGGTTTCATCGAGAATATGTGCCAGTGCGGTCTCGCAGGCATGCAGTAATGTGCGGTTATGGAACAGATCGGCCGCGGTATAACCGGTCAGGTTAAGCTCGGGCAGCACCAGAGCACGAACGCCGCGCTCGACAGCCGCGCGAACAGCCGCCAACGCAACCTCGGCATTGCCCTCGACATCGGCCACGCGAATCTGCGGCGACGCCGCCGCCACACGCAAAAAGCCATCGTTCTTATTAGCCGAAACGCAGCATTGCCTTGTTGATCTGGACACTGGAGGCCCCTTCTACCCTGAGATTCAGTCTAACGGACGTTCACATATCTCTAACTAGCCAAAGCAACCTCCCAGTTTACTGAGAGGCCAACCTGTGCTAAGAGCATGTAGTTCAAAAATATCTTTAATTAAAAAAGGAGAAATCGATAATCGACTTCTCCTTTAAGCGAGGCGAGTAAATTCCGAAACTAATGGCAGAATTTATCCATGTAGTCCTCAAAGTCGAACACTTCTACCACGACGCCCTCTTCCTGAAACTCTTTCAGCTGCTCCAAGAGATCTTTGTTAATAACGTCCATGCAGAAACCTCCTCTATCTAATCAATTGTAGTATATCTGCTTTCATGCAATTATCAACCAACTTGTTTAATTGCTCCTCGCTTGCCGATAGTCCCTCTTTTTTCAAAATGTCGCGCACCTCGTTCTTAGTAATCGGCTTTTCAAACAACGAAAGCAAAGCGAACGAAAAATCATTAACCGCACACATTCTATGGGTGGCACAACTCAGCAGTACTCTTAACCCCTCTTTTGAGCGTCCGACTTCTTTCACAAACGAACTTTTAACCAATTGAAAACCATTATCGTGCATTACATAATCGGCATCGATATTTGTATTCAGCAATCCATAATGCAACAGTTCTTCTATCGCCCTTGTCAGCTCGAGATCGCCCTGATCAAGGATAAGAGAAATGCTACAATCGGCCTCCAATAAACGGGCCAACTTAAGGTATACCAACTGGGAAACAGCATAGACATGATGGTATTCAGAATTATAGAAGTAGGCAAATGGCTCAACGAGCACGACAGAGGTCTTGGAATCCAGCCAGATTCGATCAGCTGGATTTAGACTAGTCAGCCGTCGCTTTACTTTGGTCAAATGTCCCTTATACCTGACAGCGTGAATAGAATCTAGGATCCAGGTCACCTCTGAAATATGAAGCCGCTGGGGCAAGTCAATTGTGTCGCTACCGTTTATGACTTCTTGCATATAAAAATCAATATGATGCTCATCAGATAAGGATTTTGCTTCATTTAAAGTTAAACCAGTGCCTGAAACATAATCCACTTCGAGGCGCAAATCCTCATATTGGGACTTCGGCATTACAGAGACACCATACTTATCGGGATGATTCCAAACATCCGACCCCATAACGAGACCAAAATTCGTAAATCCTCTCGTGGAATATGGAACACCACATACCTGTTTTGAATAATTCAAAACATTCTCTGTATAAGCTAAGGTGTTCAGAGCCTCTTCTTTAGTTTCGGTCGGAAAGCCAATCATAAAGAATAGATGAACAGGAATACCCGCATTGAGACAATCATGGATATTGCGATCAATCCAATCAACTCTCGTGTTCTTCTTCATTAGATCAAGAACTCTTTGGTTGTATGACTCGAGGCCAAACTGAATCTGCCTACATCCACTTTGGTATATCTTGTTGAAAACGTCTGTACTTAGGGTTGGAGAGAACCTCGTTTCTCCATGCCAGAAAAACGTTTTTCCCGATGCGTTTATTTCATCCGCGAGTTGCTCCATTCTTTTGCCTTCGAATGTTTCATCCACAAAAGAGAAAACTCTCGTGCCGTATTTTTCATTTAACCGACACATTATTTCAAATACTCTCGATATAGGCATCTTTCGGTAACAACCACCGGTAGCACCGGGAATGGTGCAGAAGGCGCAATGATTAAAACACTGCCTAGAGGAATAAACCGGCAATATTAACTCAGGCATGAAGTATTTAGAAAGGGCGAAGCCATCGAAATCGGGAACTGTATCGTTGATAAATGTTTGCTCAATCCGATGGTTTTTATATATCTTTCCACCTTTAGCATGGCAAAGGTTTGGAACACAGTCGAGATTGTCATCACCAGAGTCAAGAGCCTCAAGAAGACGTGCAAGCGGCTCTTCGCCGTCATACATCATTATCGAATCAATGTATTCAAAAAAGGGATGCCATTCTTTCATGCAGTCATCTGCTAAACGAGTAATGTAATTGCCGCCCAATGAGACGTGTTTAACAGATGGACATTCTTCTTTAATCAGTTTCGCTAACGTAACTGCAGAAATCAATTGGAAACAGCCGCTCACCGAAATCCCAATAAACTCGATTTTTTCCCTCTGAATACGCTTAAGAAAGGCAGTTTCATAGAAGGAAATAAACGGATTATGCAAGGTATCCGCAAGCGATTTCATTATTTCTGGTGTCGAATAATAATCATAGGGCAGATCTATGGAGTTGAACGTGTATTTAACTCCATATGAGACGTGATTTATGATATAGAGTGCATTTCTAAAAATGTTTTCAGCATATTGTCTTTCTTTTAGATTAAAGTATCTCTTCGATCTGAAAATATCTTTTGCCTCGTCAACATTAAGTGCTGACTTTTGTATCAACTCGATTGTTAATTGAACATTCGAACTAAACGAATCCTTTGATTCCCGATACCTTTTACAGCACTCTTCGACATGTCTAAAAGATAGGAGGTCATCGTAAAATTCCACGTTTAAGTCAACAATGTCAACTTTGTATTGTTCAACCTCTTGAAGATATGACTTCAAAACAGGCAAGGCAAGATACGGCCCCACTGACTCCATCCTGGGGGAAATACTAAAAGCGTTTTAGGCATATCAACGTCACATCTTTCGCAAATAATTCAATTGAAACACAACTACCATCATAATTGAAAATACACCAAGTCCTGTAACGAGAATTGAGAACATCGCGATGCTCGTGAACAGCGAAACAAGGAGTGTTGAAATAACAACAGCAACCGATTGCAAAGACTCCCTAATTGAAAACAGGCTTATCGATTCAGATTCGTCTCTCGCCAAATCCTGCAGCGATGTTATGAGAAGCACATCTTGAATGGCGTTTCCGGCACCGACGATAAAAAGGAAAATAAACGATATCCCAGACGCATAGCGATAGCCAAACGCCAGATACGCACCGAGCGCAAGATACGTCACAAAACAATATGATTTAACGCAATCGGAACCACTAATTAAACGACCATATATTGTATTTCCGAACAACAGTCCGATTGTAAGACTACTCTGAAGGAATCCGTATTGTATCGATGACGAGTCAAATTGCAATTGCGCAATAGCTGGCAAAAGAGAATTCAGAGAGCCGAATGCCACACCACTAGAAATATCGATTAATAGGAAACCAATTGCCAAGTGCTTCGCGCTAAGATCACTAAATGCAGTCCTGTTTTTTTCATTTTTGCTTATCCCCTCTTTATCATTAACCTCGATAACCGACGGAACATCTCGCAGCAACCAGAACGACGCGGCAAAAGAAAGCGCGTCTAATGCAAGAACAGCCTCCGCCCCAAATTGAGCGACAACAAAACCGCCGGCAACTGGCCCCAGAACCATCATCAAATTCTGCAGAAACCCAAACGAATTATTAATTACGTCGCGATTGATACTATTCGTATTGGCTCTTAACAACGAGTAAAAGCAGGGCATTTCAACCGTTCGGCAAAGCGATACCGCGCACGTAATAGCAAACATACTCCATTTACTATCAACAAAAATATAGCAAACGAATAATCCCGCGCGAATTAAGTCTGCCAATCTCATGGCCTGCAGTGTCCCGATACCCATCTTCTGAGGCAGCTGCGCGAGCGCAACTGAAAACAGAGAGGGGGCAAATCTGCAGCAGACCATCAAAGCAGTTGCAGAAACATCGTGAGTTACCTCGTAAATCAGCATTGGCAAAGCAATATTCGCACACCAATTGCCTATTTCGCTTATCCCTCTAGCAATATATAGGACCCGAACCGGACGGCTAGCTCTCAATACCGTGAACATCACGATTAACCTCGTATTTCAGGCCTCGCTCATCCCTTAATAGGAATCCATAATCAACCAAGTACCGCCTCAACACGGCATAATCAGGATAGAGCTGTGACAGCACACGATTAACCTGAAGCTCCGTATAACTTGTATTTAATTCAAAGAAAGAGACGGCCCATAGCAGCATGATTCTTTTATAGCTTTCCTTTTTTGGAATTGAAACCAGCTCGCCATTCTTGAGAAATCGTTTTTTAAAGTCTATTAGCTCATCCATTCACATCCTCCATTTCATACGCATCTAATACTAAAAATGCATACGCTTTAGGTCATCGCATTCGGCTTCTATATTCGAACTAAACTCGAACTAATCTAAATGATTTGCTCAAACACTCTTCGAAAGCTCGTTTTTCACTCTGAGTAAAACGCCCTTCCCAGTCAGTCCACGAACAGGAAGGCAACTCACAGCGAGCGGAGTCGAAGCCCTCTGCCGTCGGTCGTTCAAAATGCACGACAACCTTTTCGATATCCCCATCTGTAATCAGGTCAGAATGAACGACCTCGGTACCGTCTTCGAATGTCATATACGGGTACATCACGTAAACCACCTCGCAATCGTAAATCCAGTTTAGCATCAAGCTATTGCACCAAAGACAGCAAGCCCCCTTGATGAGTTGATGGTATCTGTTAAATGTCACGTACGATTCACATCTGGTGGGTACCCTGATGGCTACACGAAACGAAGCAGATTTACACCGGGAGGACCCCGTATGACAACCAAGTACACCGACGCGCCGCGCACGCGCGTCATGACGCCAGCATCGCTCAACAACGGCGTGCACGAGAACCATTCCATCGGACAGACCATGGCCATCGCGCCCAAAAAGGGCCTGTTTGACGACATTTCCATTCCCCAGATCATCGCCGGCGCCGCAGCTGCCGCCACGAGCGTCGCACTTGCCTCCAAGATTGGTATCGCTGGTTCAGTAATTGGCGCCGCCGTGAGCTCGGTCATCACCGTTGTGTCATCGCAGGTCTACCGCCACTTTATCTCTGCCAGCGCCGAAGCCATCAAAGGTACGCACGCCGCCGTCGACTACCCCGCCGGCGCCTACGAGCCCGTTGAGTTTAATGCCGAGGAGCACCTGGGCGGCGCCGCGACTACGCAGGAGATGCGCCAGATTGCGGGGCGCGCGACCACGGCGCGCGTTGCTCCCGACAGCCTGCGCGCCAAGGCGGCGGCAGAGCGCAGTCAGACGCAAAAGAAGGTCATCGTCTTCTCGATCGCCATCGCCATCGTCGCGGTCATCGCCTGCGCCGGCGCCATCCTTATCACCACCGCCGGTGAGGGTCTGGGCGAGCGCCCCGAGCCAATCCTTTCGTCGCGCACGACGGAAAGCGATGCAAATGGCAACACCCAGTCGCAAGACCAGCAGGCACAGACGGACGGCACGCAAGACAGTTCCACCTCTACCGATTCGTCCTCGAATACCCAAAACCAATCGCAGGGCGCCGATTCTTCTGTGAACAACAGCGGCGCGCAATCCGGCACGACCGACTCAAGCCAAACGACTGACGGTTCGCAGCCGAACACGGGAGGCCAGACGAGCGACACCACGTCGGGAACGGGCACAGCAGACAGCAACAACAGCAATTCGAGTGGCACCACATCGGGCACGGCATCTGACAGTTCAAGCCAAGGCACGACATCGGACAACTAGGCGCTGCATCCCCAGATAGGCAACCTGTACAACGGGCGCGAATCGATAGCGGTTCGCGCCCGTTTGCCTTGGGCGACGAGATGGCAAGCCCCGCGCGATGGTAAGATGCTTTGGTGTGTAAAGAGGAGATTTGCCATGAGCAAGACAATAGTTACGCCCACGCTTTCGCTGGGCAACCACATCTATCTGTATCGCCTGCTGCGCGATGCGATTGGATGCGGCAAGCAAACGTTTATGACGCAGGTCGAGGAGGCACTCGCCGCTGGTGACATGGCCGCTTATGACCTGGGCTTCGAGTCCACGCGCGAGCTGCTCGAGGAGCTCGACGACTGCATTAAGCTGACCGTCTTTAAGGGCGGTCGCCTGTATGCCACGGTCATCGCCAACGAGGCCTGGGATGCCGCCCTTGCCAAGGGCGAGGACAAGCCCAAGGCTGCCAAGGGAGCCAAGCAGTCCTACAAAAAGAAAAAACGCGGCGAGAAGGACCTCAAGGCCGTGCGCCCCAAGCACGTTAAGCGTCCCGAGCCTGAAGCCATGGTTGAAGCCGTGCCAGAATCCGAGCCCGAGCCCGAGATCGAAGTCGCTATTGAGGTAACGGCAGAAGCCGAAACCGAAATCACCGCTACGACCGATCCCGAAGTCATATCCGAGCAGGAAGCCACTGCGGAGCTCAACGAGGCTCCCAAGTCGACAGCAGAAGAAGCCGCTAGCCAACCTGAGGCGTCTGCGCTCCAAAACAGCGATGTCTTTGGCGACGAGGCCGAGGACGATCAGCCCGCCGATCAAGACGCTACCGAGTCGGCGCCGAAGCCCGAGACGCCGCAGCCCGCCATCTCGCTCACGGTCGTCTATGACCCCGAGAACGCCAACGCCGGCATCACCACTATGGCATCCACGCCCATCGAAGCAAAGTCGAGCGTCGAGAATGAGAGCGCGATGCAGGTTGAGTTTGAAACTGCAGCTGTAGACGCGCCCGTCACCGTGAAGCCCGCAGATTCCGCAGTTAAGCCGGAACCGGTGCCTGAGCCCGCACCCGTCATCGAATCCGTGCCCACCTCTACTTGCGACCAAGTTCCCGCACCGGCACCGGCTTCGGTACCCGCAGCGGCCCCAACCCCCGCACCCGCAGCGCCCGCCATCCCTGAGGACTTCCCCGTCGATTTCGCAACCGAGGTCTTCTGCCCCGGCCCGCTTCTGCACCAGTTGTCGACCTATCTCCCCTACGGCGCCGACACGCTCGGCATTGTCGGCGAGTACTACTGGATCGCCCGCGAGCGCGGTACCATCGAGGCCGCGCGAAACCGCGCAAACTTCCCCCTGTGCTACACGCAGGCCGGCGAGCGCCGCGAGGTTACCGTGCGCATCCGCCGCAACACCACCGGCGGTCTCGGAGCCGCCTGGACCATCGACAAGGTCGAAGCCCCGGTCGAGTAAAAAACGGCCTCGGATAGCCAATTTGACCATCCGAGGCCGTTTGAATTCAGGCCTTTTAGTTGTCATCGGTGCATATAGACACCAGAGAAGCAAGCTCATCCTCAAGTTGCGGAGCAAAGTATCTAAAAGAAACCTGCGCTCCAGTCGGTATCGACTCAATCATATTCGCAGCATTATCTGAAACTCGGTACGATGCAGTTTCACCTGTCTTCAAATCCTCTATTGAGCAGACAGCGTCTTCAGCATCAATCGACCTAAGCACGCCTTTTCCTTGTAACATCACATCGGCATGCCCGCCAGCTATTTCTAATGAACCTGAGTCTGTCGCAGTCACTTCTCCGGAACCTCCGCGCGATATCTCTTCCTTTGTTGAACAGCCCACCAATGAAGCCATCAGCACCAAAGACAGAGCTAGTCGAATCGCCCTACTTCGAAAAAGTCGTTCCATAAGTCCACGCATAATAGCTCTGATCATACTTCAGGAAGGATAAAGATGAATTCCAGCCGTCCGCTATGCCAATCATCTGCCTTGTCTCTCCAGTTTTCTTACCAGTAAGTGTGGCGTAAGCCTCCGCTGTTACAGAATGGGCTGATCCGTTGTACAAACTCGCATGTAAAACATTCGGTCTATTAGAGTTAATCTCATTTTGAATGCTCGCGATAGCCGGAGAGGAGACAGTGCGGGCGATAAGAGTACTTCCTCTGCTTGCGCAGTAATTTGTAAACCCCGTTGCACAGGTTGATATCGGCGTTCCACCCAAAACAACGCCGGGAACAGTCTGTTCTTCATCGGAAAGAGCATGGGTATTGGTGTAATTCCATATCTGCATATATTGCGAAGGGTCGCTATATAAATTGGCAATGCCATACAGTTCCGCAACGTTCGAAAAAGCTGTCACCATACAAGCATAGTGGGCGGTAAGCCTCTTAATCTCGCTTTCATCATATGACATAAACTGAGAAATGGAACGAAATCCAGATACTGTGTAATCCTGCATTTGAGTTGCGTAAATTACAACATCGTTCCAGCTTGAAGGTTTATTCGATAAAACGACAGGCCGTCCTTCTATGGAAACAGCCGGGATTGTTCTTCCGCAATTTGTTGTTATTGAACCGTCCAAAGATTGCACGCCGAATTCGAATGGATTGATCATTACGACTGGGTTATTGAAAGAATAAGACTCGACACCAAGATCTCCTCCCCGATCCATAGGGCTGACTAAGCCGTCTCCAAAACGATATCCCGTAAGTATTTCATCATCTGAAGCATCTAAAACCAAATAGCCCGCGGCTCTATTGGATGTCACAACCGGAACAATGTAACCAAGCGGGGACCCATCAACATCTACAAAAGGAATAGGGTCAGAAGGCGTATACGAATAGCCGAGGAGTCCCTTTATATATTTATCGGCAAGCTCTTGCGCAATTTCAGAAGTAAATTGTATCTGCTCACCATCAATATTGCCCGTCGAAGCAAAAACCTCTTTCGGACGTGCGGCTAAGGCGACAATTGAAGACGCGACAAGTTGCAGAAAACGACGACGCGAAAGCATATGTTCTTCTTTCTAGAGAAGCGACTTATAAGGTACTCCTATTCTATAATCTTTTTTGTAACGTTACAGCACTGGTTATATTTCAATTCGATTTGCTTATGTCCTTGCAACCCAATGCGTCTTTACGTTTTAAACGGAATTAGAAAATCACTCATAGCAAAAACGGGCTTTAATCCCAAAGAGATGACTTTGATTATGAATCAAACCCGCAGCCAGGGCATAGCTGCAGTGCAATTGCTACAAGAAAGGCCGCCCTTGGTGGCGGCCTTTCTACTTGCTACTAGTCGCGCGTCAGCTTGCGGTGAATACGATGCGGCTGGGCTGCGTCCTCGCCCAGGCGCTCGATACGGTTGGCCTGATAGGCCTCGAAGTTGCCCTCGAACCAATACCAGTTGCCCGGATTCTCGTCGGTGCCCTCCCACGCCAGAATGTGCGTGGCGACGCGGTCCAGGAACATACGGTCGTGGCTAATGACCACCGAGCAGCCCGGGAACTCGAGCAGCGCCGCTTCGAGCGAGGACAGCGTCTCGACGTCGAGGTCGTTCGTGGGCTCGTCGAGGAGCAGCAGGTTGCCGCCCTGCTTGAGCGTGAGCGCCAGGTTCAGACGGTTGCGCTCGCCACCGGAGAGTACACCAGCGCGCTTCTGCTGGTCCTGGCCCTTAAAGCCAAAGCTCGCCACGTACGCGCGGCTGGGGACCTCGGTCTCGCCCACCATCATGTGGTCCAGGCCGTCCGAGACGACCTCCCACAGGTTCTTATCGGGGTCGATGCCGGAACGGTTCTGATCGACATAGGAGATCTTGACGGTCTCGCCCACCTCGAGCTCGCCCGAAGTCAGCGGCTCCAGGCCCACGATAGTCTTGAACAGCGTGGTCTTGCCCACACCGTTGGGGCCGATGACGCCCACGATGCCGTTGCGCGGCAGGGTGAACGATAGGTCGTCGATGAGCACACGGCCATCGAACTCCTTGTGCAGGTGATGGGCCTCGAGCACTTTGTTGCCCAGACGCGGTCCAACGGGAATGCGAATGTCGGTCCAGTCGAGCTTCTGGCTTGCGCGGGCCTCGGCCTCCATCTCCTCGTAGCGTGCCAGACGGGCCTTGTTCTTTGCCTGGCGAGCCTTGGGCGAGCTGCGTACCCACTCGAGCTCGGCCTGCATGCGCTTGGCGAGCTTGGCGTCGCGGTTGCCCTGCGCCTCGATACGGGCGGCCTTGGTCTCCAGATACGTGGAGTAGTTGCCCTTGTAGGGATAAAGGTGACCGCGGTCGACCTCGCAGATCCACTCGGCAACGTTATCCAGGAAGTAGCGATCGTGCGTGACGGCCAGAACGGCGCCCTGGTAGTTGTGCAGGAAGTGCTCGAGCCACAGGATCGACTCGGCGTCCAGGTGGTTCGTGGGCTCGTCGAGCAGCAGCAGGTCGGGAGCCTCGAGCAGCAGCTTGCACAGGGCCACGCGACGGCGCTCGCCGCCGGAAAGCACGTTGACCGGCATGTCGGAATCGGGCAGCTGCAGGGCGTCCATGGCCTGGCCGAGCTTGGAATCGATATCCCAGCCATCGGCGGCGTCGATCTCGTCCTGGAGCTTGCCCATCTCGGCCATGAGGGCGTCCATGTCGCAATCCGGGTCGCACATCTCCTCGCCGATCTTATTGAAGCGATCGACCTTGGCGATCATGTCGCCAAATGCCATGCGCACGTTCTCGATGACGGTCTTGTCGTCGTCGAGTGGCGGCTCCTGCTGCAGGATACCCACGGTGTAGCCGGGGGTGAGCCTGGCATCGCCGTTGGAGACCTCCTCGATGCCGGCCATGATCTTGAGCAGGGTCGACTTGCCCATACCGTTGGGGCCCACGACGCCGATCTTGGCACCGGGGTAGAAGCTCAAGGTCACGTCGTCAAGGATTACCTTGTCGCCATGGGCCTTGCGAGCCTGATACATCTGGTAGATAAACTCCGCCATATGCCTGTTCTATCCTTTCTACCTGCTGTTTCCCTATTCTTGATTCGCTTTAGTGGAAACGAAATAAGGAAATCAGCTCTGAAACGTAACGAAAAAGGGGCATGGTTGCCCACACCCCCTAATACTACCTGGGAAAAGTCCCCCGGAACATACTATGAACTGCGTACGCTAGTTTTCCGCAACCTTAGCGAACGGCTCGCTGCGATTTACGCCACAGCAGATACGAGTAGACGTAGACGGCTCCGACCGAACCAAACGCCAGAACCGCAATCACCGCGGCGACGACTTCATTCGAAAGCACCGCACCTGCCACGCCCATCACAATCAGGCCAACACCCAGCACCATAAAGCAGGCACCGCCAAAGCGCTGCGTACGGCGCCAGTTCTCGGAATCGGCAAGTGCCCAGGGCGTCTTGATACCGAGCGTATAGTTCTGCTTCACACGCGGCAAGTAGTTGCCTACGCCGATGAACAGGAAACCGACAACACCGGAAATCAGCACGTTAACCGAACCGACCGCCGGCACCACGCCCCAGACCGTAAGCTCTCCCAGCCAGCTTATGGCGCACATGAACAAGGTGAAGGCGATTACGAAGCCCTGATAGAACTTGCCCGAGGTTCGATATGCCTCACCTTTGGGGTCGATGCGCGGCACCACGCAGAACATTGCGAGAAGCGCCAGAGGCAGCACGCCGAGCGCGGAGGCCATCCAGCTAGGACCCCAACCGTCGACGGCGCCGTTCGCGCCCCAGTGCGTGGGAATCTGCGCAGGCAAGCTCGGCATCACCATGAGGTGCGCTACGACATTGGCGACGCACAGAGCGACCAGCGCAATCCACACGCGCGACGATACCCCCGTGGGGTGAATGCCCTTGTTTTCGTTATTCATCCTTATCACCTTCCGTGTTTGTAAAGCCCATAAACCAGCCGATCAAGTCCTGCATAACGGTGGTGTTTAAGCTGTAAACGATGTTTTGGCCATGGCGCTCGTCGGTCACCAACCCGGCGTTTTTGAGCGTCGCCAAGTGATGGCTCAATGACGGCTTGCTAATGTCAAAATGCCCGGCAAGCTCCCCGGCCGTGCAATTGCCCTCGCGCAGCAGTTCCAAAATGTGACGCCGTGTAGGATCGGCCAGCGCCTTAAAACCCTCTCCCGGCATAAGACCTCCTCTCATCATCTCTCATGACGCGCACACTATACTCGATATTTAGATGTTTGTCTAATTATCTAATCGCAATGCTTCAAACCACATCAAAGTAAACGCCATCGCAACCTATGGCGATTACCTATAATGACGATAGCTAAAACACGATTCGCTTCCCCATCGGAGGATGTCTATGACCGAAACCGCTGCCGCTCTCGTCGAGACACGCGACACCAAGCTCGAGATCATCATGGGCCGCGAGGCACTCGATAAGCTCGCCGATGCTACGGTGCTGATGCTCGGCTGCGGAGGTGTGGGGTCCAATTGCTGCGAGGCGCTCGCCCGCGGCGGCATTGGTCATTTCGTCATTCTGGACAAGGACATCGTCGCGCCCAGCAATATCAATCGCCAGGCTATCGCCTTTCACAGCACCATCGGCAAGCGCAAGGTCGATGTTATGGAAGCCATGATCCACGACATTAATCCCGCCGCCACCGTTATCAAACGCACCGAATACCTGCTGAGCGACAACATCGACGAGTTCTTCGCGAGCGTTTTGGAGCAGACGGACGGCAAGCTCGACTACGTCGTCGACGCCATCGACACCATCTCGGCCAAGCTCACCATTGCCAAATATGCTCAGGACCACGACATTCGTTTGGTTAGCTCCATGGGCGGGGCCAACAAGCTCCATCCCGAGTGCCTCCGCTTTGCCGACATCTTCGATACGGTACGTGACCCCATGAGCCGCATTATGCGCAAAGAATGCAAGAAGCGCGGCATCAAGAGCCTGCACGTACTGTTTAGCTGCGAGGAATCGGTTAAGACACAGCCCCGCGACCCTTCCAACATCCACGAGCGCACCGAGCTGGGAACCGCCAGCTTTATGCCGCCCATCATGGGCCAGATGATCGCCGGCGAGGTTATCCGTCAGATCAGCGGGCGCGGCACCGAGCGCGTACGCGCCGACGGCCAACGCCTGGACTAGCAGGATGTCCTGCGATGGAACCGCAATTCTTTGACACGCATTGTCATCTTGATTTGATGCTCGGCCCCGATGCTGCAGCCAGTGAGTCGGCGGCGTTGGGTCTGGGGCTCTTTGACTGCGGGGTCGACCCACGCGACTTTTCGGCCGCAAACGAGCGCGCCCGTCGCCTACCAGGCATCATCGCTGGCGTTGGGCTCCACCCCTGGTGGCTCGCCGACGGCCGCTGCGGTCCTGCCGAAGTCGATCTGCTTTGCGAAGTTGCTGCCCAAGAGTGCTACATCGGCGAGGTGGGACTCGACTTTTCCGCACGCTTTGCCGGAAGTGAGCCGCTACAAATACAGGCATTTGACCGGCTCTGCGATACGCTCGTGCAGCATCCTCTTACCGGGCGCGTGATATCAATTCACGCCGTTCGTTCGGCAGGAGCCGTACTGGACGTCCTCGAATCGCATGGACTACTCATCCCAAACCCCGACTCCCCCGCTATCATCTTCCACTGGTTTAGCGGCACTTCGAACGAACTCGCCCGCGCGCGAAACGCAAACTGCTATTTTTCCGTGAACGAGCGTATGCTCGCCACCAAGCGCGGTCGCGAATATGCCCGGCAGATTCCACTCGACCGTCTACTGCTCGAGACCGATGCGCCAGCCGAACCAAACACAGAAACAAGCGCGCAGTCGCTCATCAGATCGCTCGCAAGGACCTCGATGCGCATCGTCTCACTCAAAAACTGTGACGCAAAGCGCATCGAGTCGGCAGTTTTAGCAAATGCGCACTCTGTTTTTGACCTTCGCTAACCCCTGTGGGCAAAAATGCCAAGGGGCATGCAAATCGCACAACGCAGTCCCTATTTTGGAAGACAGTACAATTCGGCAGCATTACACCAATTCGTGCATGAGATCACGGTTGCGTGCATACAATTCGTCAAAGATATGACGGCGCGACGCATATAACTCGTGGGCAGTCATATCAGGCACGATTGTTTGCGCAACGCCAAGGACTTGGGCGAGCTCATCCCATGATGCATAGGCGCCACCTGCGAGAGCTGCCATGATGGCATCACCGAAGCATGCGCCCACCGTAACCTTGGCAACCGAGACCTCGCGCCCACATACGTCGGCGATAGCCTGCATCCAAACTGGATTCTTGGTTCCACCTCCGACAAGCATAATGCGCCCAATTGGCAGTCCATGTTCTCGCTCGATAATGTCGACATGGGATGCAACGGTATACGCGACGCCTTCCAAGGCGGCACGAACCATATGGGCTCGCGTATGCCTTCCGGTCAGGCCAAAGAAGACGCCACGCGCCTCGGGATCGTTGAGCGGAGTGCGCTCCCCCGCAAAGTACGGCAGACACAGGAGCCCATCGGCACCCGGCGCCACACCGGCGGCATCATGCGCCATA
>CABUVH010000026.1 GCA_902494935.1 uncultured Collinsella sp. | reverse complement strand
CTCATGCGCAAAGAAGCGCCAAACCTCGGCCATAACGTCCTTTCGATCGTGATGACGAGGGCCGCCCCACCGGAGCGGCCCTGCCACATAAGCGTTTGCGGTCGGTTATTTGTCCTCGAGATAACGCGAGAGAAACTCGCGGGTGCGCTGGTGCTTGGGGTTGCCGAAGAGCTCGGCCGGAGCGGCGTCCTCGAGCACCACGCCCTTGTCCATAAAGACCACGCGGTCGGACACCGTGCGGGCAAAGGCCATCTCGTGCGTGACGACGACCATGGTCATGCCGTCGGCAGCGAGCTTGCGCATGACCTCGAGCACCTCTCCCACGATCTCGGGGTCGAGTGCGGAGGTCGGCTCGTCGAACAGCATAATCTGCGGGTTCATGCACAGGGCGCGGGCGATGGCCACGCGCTGCTTTTGGCCGCCGGACAGGCGACCCACGGCGGCGTGCGCGAACTTTTCGAGTCCCACGCTCGTCAGATGCTCCATCGCAATTTTTTCAGCCTCGACCTTGCCCATCTTTTTGAGCGTGACGGGCGCGAGCGTACAGTTGTCGAGCACGTCCATGTTGTTGAACAGGTTAAAGCCCTGGAACACCATGCCGATGTCCTCACGCAGCTTGTTAATGTTGCAGCGCTCGGCCGTGAGGTCCTGGCCATGGAACCAGATATGGCCCGCGTCCGGGGTCTCGAGCAGATTGAGGCAGCGCAGAAAGGTCGATTTACCCGAACCCGAAGCGCCGATAATGGTGACGACCTCGCCAGGATTGACGGACAAGTCGATACCCTTGAGTACCTCGAGCGAGCCGAAGCTCTTGCGCAGGCCCTCGACGCGGATGAGCGACTCTTTAGTTTGTGCGGCGGCCACAGCGCCGGTGGTAGTGGTATCTGCCATGATGATTCTCCTCGTCTTGAGCCTAGTTGGAGCTGGGCAGCGTGACCGGAGCCTCGGCGCCGAGCTTTTTGCCAAAGGCCTCGAGCAGGCGGCTCGCCACGAGCGTCAAGATCAGGTAGACCACGAGTGCCACGCAGTAGACCTCCATCTGGCGGTAGTACACGCCGGCGACGGTGGTGGTAGCGTACATGAGGTCAAACACGCCGATGACCGAGAGCACCGACGAATCCTTGATGTTGATGATGAGCTCGTTGGTGAGCGCCGGAATCGCGTTTTTAATGCCCTGGGGGAACACGACCTTGCGCATAGCCTGCCACTGCGAAAGACCCAGCGAGCGCGCCGCCTCGGCCTGACCGGGATCGATGGACTCGATGCCGCCGCGCAGGACCTCCATCATGTAGGCGGTGGAGTTGAGCGAGATGGTGACGAGGCCGGCGGTGAAGGTACTCCAGATCTGGTTGGCCTGGGCGGTCTCGAAGCCCATGCCGCGCAAAACGGTGAAGCCCGCGTAATAGATGAGTAGGCCCTGGACCATCATGGGCGTACCGCGCACGATGGTGGAATAGATGGTCGCAAAGCCGCGGCCGATACTCTTAAAGAAGCGCACCAGGTCGTTGTCCACGCGGTCGAAGGTCTGAATACGCAGGAACACAAAGAGCAGCGCCAGGAAGAATGCGATGACGGTGCCGAAGGTGGCAAGCGCGATGGTGATCTCGATACCGCGAATGAAGAAGTCGCCGCTCTTGTAGGTCATGTAGACCAGGCTCGACAAAAAGTCGCTGGGGTTGGAATCCGAGACAATGCTCACCTGCACCAGGTCGATAAACGACATGACGCAGCGGTCGACAAAGAAGATCGCCGCAATAGCAACGACAACATAACTGCCCAGGCGCGCGCCGCGACGGAAGCGCTCGGAAGCAAACGGCGACTTTTCGCGATAGTCGTTCCAGTGCATAAGCTTGGTGACCAGCGCCGCCGCCGACACGACGAGCCACGCCCACAGGATCGCCCAAAGGCAATCTTGGAACACGCCCGTGGGGGCCAAGAAGCTCAGCGGCGTGGGGTTGCGCTGGCTAAACGCCAGGCCGAGCGCCGCGATAACGCTCGTGCCCAGGTATACATAACGGTGGTCGGCCCTGATAAAGGAGGCCAGGCGATTAATGGTTTTCATGCTGCCTCCCTATGCCGGCTGACGGTCGAGGCACGCGTCCCACATTTGGTCGCGCTCCTCTTGGCTAATGCCCTTGAGTGTCTTGTCGATGAGCTTAAGCAGCTTGTCCGAGCCCTTGCGGCAGCCGACGTTTGCCGTGACCTCCTGCTTAAAGCCCTCGCCCTCGGCAAATTGAATCGGCACGATACCCGGGTTTTGGGCCATATAGCCCTTCTCGTTCTCAGTGTTGTAGGTCACGGCGTCGCACGTGCCCTGCAGCAGATTCGAAAACACCGTGGGGACCGAGTCGACCGGGTTTTTGTGGACAACGCCCGGGATCTCGTCGATGACGGTATCGAGCATGGTGTCCTTTTGGCCGAGGACCGTTGCGCCGCTAAAGTCGCTGAGCTTGGTCGCATTCTGGTAAGGCGAGCCCTCTTTTACGAACAGGCCAAAGTAACCGATAAAGTACGGGTCGGAAAAGCCGACGGACTCCTCGCGCTCGGGCGTGGCGCTCATGCCGGCGATGATGAGGTCGATCTGGCCGTTGTTGAGCGAATCGATAAGGCCCGAGAAGCTCTGCTTGACGGCAACGGGCTCGCCGCCGAGGGCCTTGCAGACGATCTTGGCGATCTGCACGTCGTAACCGTCGGCATAGGCGCCCTGCACGTTGTCGATGGGGATGGTGTACTCGCTGGCCTCGGAGACCTGCCAGTTGTACGGGGCGTAGGCCGCCTCCATGCCAATGCGGATCTTATCCTTGCCGATAACGGAATCGGACAGGTCGTCGCGACCGCCACCCGTCGTGGGCTGAACTACTTCCAGCGTGGAGGGGCGCTGGCAACCGGCAAGTGCGCCGGCGACGACAGAAGCGCTCGCAGCGAGAGCACTACCCAAAAAGATGCGACGGCTGCATACCGGCTGTGGATGCGCGTCGCGTTGATGGGGAGAATGCATAATCTGCCTTCCCTGTTGAATCGTATGCTGACGACTTAACAGGATATACGCCCGCAACCAGCAGCGCGGCATGTGCGCGAAAAATTAATAGACACGCGGTAGTCATTGGGAACGTCGATGTTTTGGCAATGCCAGCGAGCGCCGCCCAAAGCGAACAAGTTGGCATGAAAAAGGCACGGCATAGACCTTCTGGTCATGCCGTGCCTTTTGAATGACAAATTATCGCTCTGGACGGCGCGCAGCATCGACCGGCCCGCCGTTCATTAGAACGGCGGAACCTCTAGAGCAGGGTGACGCTAAAGCTACGTTTATCGGTAGCGCCGGGAGCCAAGGTGATGGTGTTGACCTTGTGCTCAAAGACGTCGTCCTCGGTGTCCATGGTGGTGTGACCGGTCCAGGGCTCGAGCGCCACAAACGGAGCGTCGTTGGCGGCAGACCACACGCCGATGTACTTAAAGCCCTCAAAGTCGATCTTGACGCCATGGCCCGACTTGCGGCCGCGCAGTGTGAGCGTGGAGCCCGGGGTATCGGTGAACATGATGGCATCGTTATCGAAGCTGCGGTGCGTGATGGGCAGCACGTCCGAGTTATCGGGAGCCTTGTAGCTACCCTCGAACGTCATAAGACCGTCGGGCGTGATGATGGGAGCCTCATTGGTCCAAGCCTCGGTAAACGCCAGCTCGTAATCCTCGAATGCCTCGTCCTCGGCGCCGGGAGCCGGTACGTTAAACGCGGGGTGGCCGCCCACCGAGAACGGCAGGTCCACGTCGCCGGTGTTGGTGACGGCAAAGGTCTGCGTGAGGGTGGCGTCGCCGGTCAAGGCATAGGTCATGTTGAGCTTAAAGTGGAACGGGAACGCCTTGAGCGACTCGGGCGTATCGGTGATCTCGTACGTTACCGAGGAGCCGTCCTCCGAAACCTCGACCAGCTTGTGCTCGACGATGCGCGCGAGGCCGTGGCGCGGCATCTCGCAGGTGCCAGCCGCAGACGTCGCCGTGTTGTTGCGCAGCGAGCCCACAATGGGGAACAGGATGGGCGCATGCTTGCCCCAAAAGGCGGGGTCGCCCTGCCACAGATACTCGTTGCCGTTGAGGGCAAGGCTCGTGAGCTGGGCGCCCATGGAATCGATGGCCGCGGTGAGACCGCCGCGCTTGATGGTAGTGACGGTAGACATGCTACTTCCTCCAAAAGTAAACAATAGTGTCGAGGGTTATTGTCCCACTCTTGGCGGCGGGACGGGGCGGCAGGCGATTATTGAGTAGCCATAGCGGAATGAGCGGCGAGCTCCTACTGGGTATCCACGTAAAGGTCAAACCCGCCCTGCGGAGTGCTATCGACCGTATCGGGCGCCTGCGAGTTAAAGCTCACGGGAACCATGCGCTTTGAGGCGCGGAAGCGCGTGCCGTCGGTGGCGACGGGCGGTTCGTCGACGGTGAGCTCGTAGTCGCCGGGCTTGAGCTCGATGCCGTCACCAGCGGAATTGACGTATTGATACTCGTCAATCGTCTGCCCTTTGAGCGTACGCCCCACGATGTGGATGAGCATTTGGCTGTCGCCACGCGCGGTGTCCCACATCGCGCCGTCCTTGACCTCGACCGACACATGTACCGAGCGCGTGCGGCTGAGCGATTGCTCGACAGACATCTCGGCCTTGGCGGCGTCTTTTCGCTGTTGTTCAACATGGCTCCAGACGTTTCCAATTGCCGAGCAGGCGATAACGCCGGCCATGAAGGCGATGAGGATGGGGCCGAGCGGAGAACGGCGGCCCGCGTCTTCCTCACGAGCCAGGTCGGGGCGATGTGTGGGCGCAGGCGCCTGGGCGCCTTGCGCGGGCACGTCGAGAATGCTGAAGGATGCCGTGCTGTCGGGGTCGATGGTGTGACGCGGCTGCGGGATCTTTGCCGGCGAGATGGACATGTCCGCCGGCTCACCGAGTGTGGCCGTGGCATCGGCCTTAGCCTCATCGGCCTCGGCTTGGGCCCAAGCCTGCTCAAAGGTCAGGGGCTCGGCGGCATCGGAGGCGGCGTCAGGCTCGACAGCGGCATCGTTGCCGGTCTCGTCCTCGTCGCTCGACACGTCACGCGACGCGGGCTCGTCCCACTCATCGTCCGGAGCCTCGCCCTCGCTATACCACCATTCAAAGTTATCGATATCCATACGGGGCGCCCCCTTGGCCTCGCAAATAAACACTTGCTAGCCTTATACCCCCAGATGGCGCTGGAGCTCGCCGGCACAGACGGGAAAACCGTCACAACATTCGACGCTTTTCCTCGTTTTCGAGATTTTCGCCGAATGTTGTGACGGTTTAGGCGGCAGCCACGCCGCGAATGTGACAAAGAGACTGTCCCTTTGTCACATTCTGTTAGAGTTGCAGGGATTGAATCCCGCTTATTCACACGACATTGGAGTGACAACCTTGACCGCCGCAACCACGCCAAAAAGTAAGTCAACCGCCGCCGCGCTCTCCCCCGCGCGCACCAATCTTTGCCTGGCGCTGCTCGTGCTGTTGGGATTCTCGCTCGGCTGCTCCGAGTTCGTGGTCATCGGCATCGAAAGCGACCTAGCGACGGAACTCGGCGTATCGCTTGCCACCGCAGGCCAACTTATTAGCGTGTTCGCACTGATCTACGCTATCTCGACGCCGGTGCTCGCGCTCAGTACGGGGCGTTTTCGCCGCTACCAGCTGCTCGTGTGCTACAGCATCGTCTTTGTGCTCGGCAACCTGGTCATGGCGTTGGCGCCCAACTTCCAGGTGCTGTTCATCTCGCGCATCATCCTGGGCTCCGTCTCGGGCGCACTGCTCGCCGTGGGCGTGACGTACATCCCCGAGCTTCTGTCTCCGCAGCAAACTTCGCTTGCCATCTCGGTGGTATATGGTGCGTTTTCCGTGGCAATGGTCTTTGTCACTTCGATCGGCAAGTCTGTGGCCGACACGCTCGATTGGCACGTGGCCATGTACGGCACGCTGGCCTTTGCCGTTCTGATCTGCGGAGCGCTCGTGGCGTTTATGCCGCGCGCTGGGCAAACCGACGAGCCCGCCACTTTTCGCGAGCAGGCGGGTCTGCTACGCGAGCCGAGCATCATCACCGGCATGCTCATCTTTTTGTTTGGCGTGGGGTCGGTCTACGTTTTCTACGGCTACGTGACGCCTTATCTTGAGCAGGTGCTGGGCATGGGCACGGTCGAAGCCAGTACCACGCTCATGGCCTACGGCGTGTTCTGCCTGATCTCGAACATCCTGGGCGGATGGATCGATGCGCGCTTTGGCATGAAGGCGCTACTCGTGACGTTTGTGCTGCAGGCTGCAGCGTTACTCGGACTGTTTGCTGTGGGCGGCACCATGCCGCTCGCGCTGGTCTTTGTCTTTAGCCTGGCGCTGCTCATGTACCTGTTCTCGGTGTCGTGCATCACGCACTTTATGGACGTGGCACGCAGCCGCCATCCCAAGTCGATGGTACTCGCAAGTTCGGTTGAGCCCATGGCGTTTAACGTCGGCATCTCGTTTGGCACCGCAGTGGGCGGCGCCGTGGTAAGCAGCGTTGGCATTGCATATGTAGGCGCAGTGGGTGCCGCGTTCTCGCTTGTGGCCTGGGTGCTTACGCTGGTGACGATTAAGCTGGCACGTTGGGAGCGCCGTCGTCAATCAGCACGGCCCCGGATGCAGGCATAGGGGCGAACATAGCCCAAGGTGGCGAGCAACCGGTGAACCGCCCAATATGAGTATGTTTATCCGCCCGGAAGCTTCAGCAGTGCAATTTCGTGTACTTCAGATACACGCTTTTCCACGATTTCGTGTATTCCAAGTACATGAGATCGTACTAAACTATGTATCTGAAGTACACGAAATTGGAAAGGCGGCCCCATGCGCAGATCAATCGAATCCGTTATCGAATCATGGGCGACAAAGGACGCGTCGCGCCCCCTCCTCATCCGTGGTGCGCGACGCGTAGGCAAAACGTACGTTGCCGAGGAAATCGGCAGACGAATCGCCGGCGATGCGTTTGTCAAACTCGACTTTCAGACCGATCTTGAGCTGATCGCTCCGCTGTTCGACTGTCCCACCGACGACGTTGACGCCATCGTGGCGCGAATCTCAGACTATAAACGCACCCCCATTCGCAAAGAAACCGCCTTCATCCTGTTTGACGAGGTGCAGCTCTGCGAACGGGCGCTCAACTCGCTTCGCTTTTTTTCGGGTTCGGGCTGGCGCATATGCGCGACCGGCAGTCAGCTCGGCGTCGCCACGCGCAAGCGCAAGTTGCCTTTTCCCAGCGGCGTTCGTCAAGAGACCATGCATCCTATGTCGTTCGAGGAGTTTCTCTGGGCGCTCGACGAGGAGCAGATGGCCAATGCCATTCGTACCCACGCCGGCACGCTCGAGACCTACGCCGCGCACCAAGCCGCGCTCAGCCTGTTTCATCGATACCAGATCGTGGGCGGCATGCCCGCCGCCGTCAACGCATATCGCAAGACGTTATCCATCGAGGATGCGCGCGTCGAGCAGCGCGAAATCGACGAGACCTATACCGCCGATATGACCGACCCCGAAAACGGGATCAGCGGCGTGGCGGCGCGCAAGGTCTGGCGCTCCATTCCGTCCCAGCTGCTGAGATCGTCCACAAAAAAATTCAAGTACTCCGAGGTCGAACGCGGAGGCCGTCGCGCCAAGCTTATCGAGCCGCTCGACTGGCTCGAAGGCGCCGGCATCATATCGGTCAACAACCTGACCGAAGGCATCGAGCCTCCCCTCGTTCCCTTCGACGACGAAGATGGAAGTTTCTTTAAGGTCTATCTTCTCGATACCGGCCTCATGTTCTACAAACTCGGCATCAACCCGCGGCTCTGGCTCGACCTCAAAGAGGATTCCGCCATAGCGCTATCTTCCGACTTCCGAGGCGCCCTGGCGGAAAACTCGGTCATGCAAGCATTTTCGGGCAATGGCTTGCAGACGTATTACTGGGTGCCGCCGTCGTCTTGGAAGACGACCGGCGAGCTCGATTTTTTACTTCAGACCGACCGTATGGAAATTGTGCCCGTCGAAGTAAAGTCCGCACGTAACGTGCGCGCGAGAACCCTCGGGTCGTTTATGGACAAAGCCCGATCGCCATATGCCTACATTTTGTCCGAGAACAATTTTTCCCGCAGCGAAACCGATGACGGGCGCGAGCTGCGCCACCTCCCCTTGTACGCAGCGGGCTTTATTGGAGCAAACTGCCTCAAGAGCAGTCTGTAAGCCCTGCGCGACCGCCTAGAAAGGAAGCCGCTCATGCAACGCATTCTTTTTATCTGCCATGGCAACATCTGCCGAGGGATAACATAACCGCTGATTATCAGGCGTATTGACCATTCAAATCATCTGGTCTACTACCTTTTTACTACTCATTAGAGGCTCAGGCACGACAGGACAGATGGTTCCGCTTTTCACAACAGCCTACTTTTTCGACCGTTCAACAGGTCAGTAGATTAATTTACTTATCGGCATGCTAGAGTTGTACCTGCTACACAGCTCTAGCATTTTTATGCTTGCGCTTCACAACCGAAGACACTCAACCAGCGACAAGGAGGGGTATTTGCCCTTTCTCCTTGCTGGTTCGTGCTATTGCGAGGCGCTTGGAGCTGTGTAGCAACTGTGGGTGGATACTCCTCCTTTTCGTGCTGCACAATCAGCTCTTCGGATGAGCCTCCTTCCACGGTTCCCGCCACGCCAATGGAAGGATGATTTTTATGGCAAACAAAGCACCAGCACAATGCCCATCTTGCGGAGAACGCGCAGGCTGGAAATGTACGGGAGAATCAAATAAAGGCTTCAGCGTGGGAAAAGCCGCTGCTGGAGGCCTGCTTTTAGGCCCCATTGGCCTCGTGGGCGGAGCACTTGGCAAGAAGAAAAAGACGTACTACTGCCAGAACTGTGGATTCCGCGAAGACTACGATGCGTAAGGGATGACACCCATGACGGACGAAAACACTGACACCGAAAGTGAAAGCGCGAAGTTTGCGACGCGCTTTATAAAGGCACAGCTGCTTTTGCTTGCCGCCTTCACTCTTTGCGCCCTATGCATCATCAGCTGTACTAGCACATTGGAATCTTCCAATAATTCGTCAAGTTCCTCTTCTTCTGCCGCCTATGACGAAGACGATGAGGGCTACGATGACGATGATGATTATTCTTCTCACTCCAGCTCATCGTCGAGCACATTATTAGATGAGGATGATTGGGTTGATACGGATGACGGCAAAACGTATCTAAAGTCAGACTCGAAAGACGGTGGCACAGACTACATCGACACCGATGGGGAGTACGCCATTCATAAAAATGCTGATGGAACTGGAGCAATTGCTGACGGCAATGGCAACAAAGCCGTGGATAACGATGGAGACGGAAAACTCGATTCCTATTCAACCGATAATGGAAAAACTTGGAACAGCCTCGAATAGAATTGATCCAAAGGCAGTTCGGGTAAAACACCCTTCTGCATTACCCACCGAGCATTTCATGTTGAGCGGCACGATTGCAGCCAAAACTACAACCCCAGGGGGCCACATCAAAATCGGCCCCCTTTTTTATGCCGTCAATCTCTCGAAACACCCGCCCGACCTATGGCGTTATATAACGTCTGCCTCGAACAACCAACTGCCTCGCATATTTCGGTAATGGAGTAATCCTTGGACTGCCACATCTTAATTGCAGTATCCATATCCCTACGAGGCCTCCCCAACTTCTTGCCCCTGCGCCTTGCTGCCTCTAGGCCATCGTTCACTCTGCTGCGGCACATTTCTACCTCAAGTTCAGAAAATGCAGCAACGATAGTAAGAAAAAATCTTCCCTGTGGTGTGTTTGCCTGAAATCCTTCTTTAAGACTCGTTAAGCCAACTCCCATTTCTTCCAGCTTATTAACGAGACTCAACACCTGCTGGGTTGAGCGACCCAAACGGTCAATAGAGACACACACCAATTCGTCCCCATCCTGAAGTTCGCTCAGCAACCTTTGCAACTCGGGTTTATTTTTTGAAGTACCGCTAACGCGCTCAAGAAAAATGAGTTCACATCCTGCATCTTTTAGCTGATCTTCTTGACGGTCAAACTTCTGGGCATCTTTGCCAGTGCTAACCCTGCCATAGCCATACTTCATTTGCCCCTCCTTTTTAGACTATATTATTAGACTAATTTAACTGGGCAAACATTGCAAGAAACAGCAGTCTAAAAAATCAAATGTTTTTTAGACTTCGTTCTCTTTTGACAAAACTTTTTCTGCCCACATTCTGCTTAGTTTTAAGGCTGTTTGAATCCATCTTCTATTTCTTTTGTCAACTATCAAACAAGATTTTCCATATTTTCTCTTGTTTTTCTTCACATTTCAGTTATACTCATAAACAGTTAAAACGTTTTATCAATTTGTTAGGAGGCCTCATGCCTAGGCAAAACAACCCGCCACTTTTCAAGATATGCAGCAAATAGCCAGCTAGTAAAAAACGTAAGTCAAATAGCTCAAAGGCAAGGAACAAGAGACATGTGTCTCAACACCGTTAGACAACAAAAAGCAGCTTTTACCTGCTCAAAGACCTATTTACTCTTTGAAAGGAGTCAAATATATGGCAGAGATCAATTCCAAGGCGACCGATTCGCTCCCCACGACTATTAACGAAGGCAAGCGCAATTTGACCATCTTCTCCTATGGTGTCAAACTAAAAAAAGAGCATAAGAGCTCTTCAACGATTGCCGATTTGATGCATCAAGCAAATAAAACACGCTGCAACCCTCCAATGGAAGACGATGAAATCAATCACCTAATCCGCAATGTCTTAAATTGGGACTCCAATAAACCGCTAGGGACTGACCGAAAAGGAAACCCTCCTCAGCAAATACCCACCAGTCTTTCTGCTGCCGAACAGGCCGCTCTCCAACTTGAGGCGCTATTCGCAGTTAATGATTTCATTACTTTCAACACTCGCTTTAAGAAAAACGATGAGGGCAAATGGATTCCAAACGGCAAACCCATCTCTATAATGGCTTTTCAAGTTATCGAGAAATTACATAATGCAAGCTCGCTTGAGGAAGTATTCCCAGAATACAATTCGCAGGCTGGAATTTTATTCTGCGTAAATCCTACGGAGTACGGTAAGCGTCGAGACGATAATGTCACTTCATTTCGAAACGCCCTTATCGAGTACGACGATATCTCGAAGGAAGAGCAGGTAAAACGACTGCTCGACTCTGGCCTGCCCATTCTGTCGATGACAGATTCGGGTAACAAGTCTGTTCATGCCATAGTGCGTGTCGATGCATCAAATGCGAAAGACTATAAGCGCAAGGTGGCAGAGTTGCACAGTGCTCTTGAGGCAAAATATGGCAGTCCCTGCGACCCTGCGAATAAGAATCCGTCAAGGTTGACCCGCCTTGCTGGTGCCACTCGCGGTGTGAATACTCAACAGCTTCTCTATACGGAAGTCAATGCCGATTCATATCTTGAGACATTTCTAGAAAAACATACCAAGAAGCAAGCGGCTGAGAAGGACGATAAACTTGGCTTCAACGAAATGGGTGACTTACTGATAAATCAACAAGATGCTTGCTTCGTTGAAGGAACGCCCGCAATAAAGGTTAAGGGTAGCTATGAGTACGGTCAGAATGCCATCTACCGTGCCATTTTGAACAATCGAAAGGATGCAAAAGGTAGTTACCGCAAGGAGGTGATGGACTACCTTCATTTGATGGCTCCAAACAAGCGTCAAGCGGATCCAAGATTCATTCGTTTTAAAAACGGCGTGCTGGATATCGATACAGGACAGCTAGTGGATAACCCATGCGATTATCTACTCCTTAACGAGATCCCACACAATTGGAACCCCAAAGCAAAATCTGAGCTTGTAGATTCTACTTTCTACAGTATCGCCCAGAACAACGAGGCTGTCGTCGCAAACCTCTGGGAGATGTTCGGGTTGGCTCTCTATCGCGGTCATGACGTTTCGCGAATGATATTGCTTCAGGGCTCTGGAGCAAATGGTAAAAGCACGTTACTTGACATGCTTAGGCATATGCTCGGAGAAGACAATTGCTTCTCTCTATCTATCTGCGATTTGGGCGAGAAATTTCAGCTCGTTCCCGCAATGGGCAAGCTCGCTCTAATCGGAGATGACATCTCTAACGACTACGTCAATGGAAAAGCCTGTGCCGTCATGAAGAAATTCGTGACTGGAGACACAGTGAACGATCAGTACAAGGGAGGCGCAACGTTCCAATTCAAGCCTTATGCGACCTTGATTTACTCATGCAATGAGATACCAAAGTTCGCAGACGGAACATACGGTTTTGAAAGAAGAATTCACCCGATACCTTTATCGGCAAGGTTCACTCCCTCCGATAAGGGGTTTGATCCACGCCTCGGTGAGAAGTTGAAAAATGAAGTCTGCCTAGAATACGCCATTGCAAAAGCCGTGGAAGCTCTACGCCGATGCAGGTCAAAACTATCATTGACGGCAAATTCGTTATCTCAAAAAATGGCAAACGACATCATCAATGATAACGACTCGGTACGCGCTTTCCTTGATGGCACGAACTCCAGCGCGGCTTCGATTGTGGGGAAAACCAATACAGATATTTTCTCTTCGTACGATGCTTGGTGTAAAAACAACGGCATCGAACCACTGGGAAAAAGCGCCTTCTCAAAGAAGCTGTGCACCCATGCCGACCTGAGCACAAAAAGCTCAAATGGCGTCAGGGTTTACGTCGCGCGAACACATTAGACCACTATTGTAACATTTATTTAATATATACATGGTTTATTATTTTCGCTGGTATATAGCTATACAGCACGTTTAGAACGCTATTTTGTTAATTATTTTAATTAGAAATTAAAAATAATAGATACCGAAAAACTAGTAGGGGGGGTGAACGACTGGCATTGAACCGTGCTGCGTGTTCTAAATTAACCGATGAAAACTATCCACACGCAAACAGGGTCGTTGAACCAATCTCAAATGAGCTAACCATGACAGCTAGCTGTTTTTTAACAACAGGTATGGGGGCATATTTACACCTTGAAAGCGCTTTGTCTTCCCGTTTAGCCACTATGTAGTTGAACTCAACATGACAGGTAGATGAAATCCCACCGTCCGCTAGCCCCTACGCCAAATGGATTACTTTCAATGTCAAATTCCTGTTGATATCGAAAAAGCCGTTAACTGCCAAGAGCGCCTTGAATCTAGAGGTTCTGAGAGATGCAAGCAGGAGGCAATACCGTTCGCGTCTTTGTATCGCATGAAAGCTCATCCCCTTGATACAATCTCATCTACCACACCGCAACATCCATATATTTGGATGGAGCTTCACAATGGCATAGCTGCCGCTTTGCGTATGCAAACAGGCGAATTGGAGGGCACCCGCCTTTCAAGGTCTGTTCGCATATGCATGTGAAGCCTTGCGGTGTGGTAACTGTGGTAGGTGTCCTCCACATCGCTTAATTGCAGTGACGTGCTTCTCCCCTTCCACGGTTGTCGGGATACCTTTGGAAGGAGAGCGGATGAAGAAGCCAACGAACAAACAACTAGCCCTCTTAGTTACGATTGCCCTCGTATTAGTTTGTGCGATTGCTTTAGGGTCTGCCCTTGCCGCAGCACCGAACTCGAGTGCAGCACTCAACATTTTCCACACTCATAAATGGAAGAAAGCGACCTGCACCCAACCTAAGACCTGCAAGGAATGCGGGGCAACCGAGGGCGATCCGCTGGGTCACAAACTCGAGGACTGGAAAGACGATGGATTCGACTCCACGTTCTCCGAACGGATCTATGTCAAAACATGTTCTCGCTGCGAGAAAACAATTGAGAAAAAGACAGAGAAGGTTACCTCGTTTCTGGAGAACGAAAAGCTGACCATATGCCCAGACACCTACTCGAAGGTTTTCGAAAAAAGACTTCGAGAACTTAACGACAGCGATTTTACAGTGCACGAAGAATACGACTACAAACTGACTGTCTATTCAATTAATGACTCGAATGACGAGATGGCGGGGCAGCTCTCTTTTTCACTGAAGGACAAGAACCTCGACCCAACCCTTCTCTATACAGAACCTCTCAACTACGGCATCGTTGTCATGCTCGACAACAACCAAAGTAGCTATGACAAAAAGATGGCACGCTTCCTTGTGGCGATGATTGAGGCATGCGACCCGTCACTTGACTGGGATTCGGTCGGTGAAATCGTCAAAGAAATCGATGAGCAGGGCGCGGCAAGCAGGAACGGCTTCACCTACAGCAGGACAAAAAACGGTGGGTATACCCTTCTGCAAGCATCCATTATCACGACCGTAGCCGCACCCACGGAAACCAAAACGCCGCTTGACCATGACGCCGTTAATAAAGAGCTTGACCAAGTACGAGAGCGATTGAAATATATCGGACAGACCGCTCAATACGTTAAAAAGGCAATTCCAAGCGCGAAAGAGGATGGGGCCGATTTACGCGAGAAGGTCACCTTCCTCGGGATTGATGGAGAATTTCTATACGATATCGATAAAGATACTGGAAAAGTAATTAACTTCTTTTTCAAATGGTCTTTAAGCGACTACGCCTCCGATAGAGATTACATCGTCAACACCCTCGCATCCTATTTCGGTAACGATTACAAGACCAAAGACATATCCCAATACAACAAGGGCAACGACATGTACAGCTACGATTGGTGGGAAACCACCGATGAGAACTGGAGCGTCCACCTTGTCTTGACAGACGAAGACACCGAGAACGAGGGCGGCAGCATTGCATTCACTCAATTAGAGAACTAGACTCTCCCCTTCGCCTAATTAAAGAAATAGCGGCTGCGCAGCGCCCCAAGCATTGACGCTGCGCAGCCTTTTGTATTCATGCGACCTATAAAGTCATTGAAACTATTAGGACTCAATCAAACTGCGATTTCAATTGATGCTCGCTCAACCTATAGCAAAAATGCACGCTGAGAGCGAAATTCGGGCTTGGAGTTGCACCGATGGGCATTTACTCCAAACCCATCCCCAACGGGGCAAATAGACCTCATTTCTTTCGATTTAACCCAATAAACGAACCCTTTCACCATGGCATAGACAACCCCCTAGCTACAATCATGCTGTCGTGCTTGAGTCTCTGAAAGGAGATCCAAGCTATGTCGAATAGGAAAGATAACAAGGGTCGAGTTCTCCATCGCGGAGAAGGCCAGCGCCCAGACGGTCGTTACTCGTTCAAATACACCAATTGGATGGGAAAAACCTGCTTTGTCTATTCGTGGACTTTGACAATTCACGACCAAACGCCGCACGGCAAAAAGAGAGACCTCTGCTTAAGACAAAAAGAGCAGCAGGTTCAAAAAGACCTCTTCGACCACATTGCACCTGAGAACATGAACGTCATGACTCTGGTTGAGAACTACCTTGCGACCAAGGTTGCGGTACGAAAGACAACCGTTAGCGCCTATAAAACCGTCACCAATTACCTGAAAACAGACAGCTTCAGCAAAGCCAAAATATCAAACATTACGGTGTTGGACGCAAAGAAATGGCTTATCCACCTTCAGCAAGATGTTGGAAAGGGCTATAGCAGCGTCTGTAGCATCCGAGGCGTACTCAGGCCAGCCTTTCAACTGGCCGAAGAATGCGGAATTATAAGACGCAACCCTTTTAACTTCGAACTTATCAATGTTCTGGTCAACGATACGGTATCCAGAGAATCGTTAAGCGTTAGACAAGAACGGCTATTCCTTGAGTTCATGCGCTCGGATCATCACTTTTCGCGCTACTTTGAGACTTACTTCATCTTGTTGAACACTGGACTCAGAATTTCTGAATACTGCGGCCTAACCCTTGATGACATTGACTTCGAAAATCACTGCATATGCGTTCAAAAGCAACTCCATCGTGCGAGAGATATGCAGTATTACGTTGAAGAACCCAAGACGAAATCTGGTATGAGGTATATCCCTATGACCACTTCTGTCGAAAAGGCCTTCCACAGTCTCATCGGACAGAGGACGCAGCCAAAAGAAGAGCCTGTTATTGATGGGGTAAGGGGCTTCATCTGCCTAGACAAGAATGAGATGCCATGCGTTGCTCTGCATTGGGAGCATAGGCTCAAACGCGCCATCATTAAGCACAACCGCATCTATAAGGAAGAACTGCCCCATATAACTCCGCACCAGCTCAGGCACACTTTCTGTAGCCGAATGGCACGCGCTGGCATGAGTCCAGCAAAGCTCAGATACATTATGGGGCACTCAGATATCAACACCACCTACAACGTTTACACCCATCTTGGGCTTGAAGATATTCAAGACGAGATGCTTGCTATTGAACAAAACCGACGCTCCTATAAGTTGTCAAGAGGCAGTTTGCGGGAGCGCTCTCTCCAATTCGCACAGGAGCTCGTAATACCTCCTCTCCAGTTTCGTCGACCGCCGTTTCCCCCGTTCCAAGTGCCCGAGTGTGGCTGCGGACAGGCCGAGCTCCGCGGCGGCTTTCT
>CABUVH010000025.1 GCA_902494935.1 uncultured Collinsella sp. | reverse complement strand
CTATCACCTTAACCTCACGTGGGCGCAGGGCGGCCTGCTTGGCGTCACGATCTTCTTTGTGCTTTCGGGCTATCTGATCACGCGCTTGCTGCTCAACGAAGTCGCTAAGACCGGACGCATCGACCTCAAGAGCTTCTGGATTCGCCGCATCCGTCGCCTGGTCCCCGCCGTGGTAACGGTAGTGTTTGTAACCTGCGCGCTGTGCACTATCTTTAACCACGTGATGCTCACCAAGATGCGCCCCGACATCCTGCCGTCGCTGCTGTTCTTCAACAACTGGTGGCAGATTGCCCAAAACGTCTCGTACTTCAATGCTCTGGGCGACCCCTCACCGCTCACGCACTTTTGGTCGCTTGCCATCGAGGAACAGTTCTACCTGATTTGGCCGCCACTGCTGTTTGCCATGGTATCTATGCATGTGAGCAAGCCCAACACGCGCCGCGTGGTTCTGGGCCTTGCCGCGGTATCTGCCCTAGCCATGATGGTGCTTTACAACCCTGCCGCCGACCCCAGCCGCGTGTACTACGGCACCGACACCCGCGTGTTCTCGCTGCTGCTGGGCGCCTGGATGGCCTTTATCCCCGATCGCGACCTGGCGCCGGTGCGTCTCGCTCGTCGTTTGGGGCTCAATCGCCTGGCTGGCGCCGCCAAGCACGGCAAGAACGCCGAGGGCAAGCCTGGCGAGAAGGCCGACGAATCAGCCGAGACCGCCCCGGCACAGCCGAGCGCCCTCGTGCGCTTTTGGTCCTCGCCCGCATCCATCGATGCGCTGGGCGTCGTGGGTCTGGTTGGCCTTGCTGCCATGGTCGCGCTCACCAACGGCTACACTCCGTTCCAGTATCGCGGAGGCACGCTGCTGTGCTCAATCCTCACGCTCATGGTTATTGCCGCCTGCGTGCAGCCCCAGGGAATGGTTGCCCGCGCGCTGTCCGCCGAGCCGCTCGTGTGGATTGGCAAGCGCTCGTACAGCATCTACCTGTGGCACTATCCGCTGCTGTTGCTCATGAACCCGGTCGCCAACATCAACGATACGCCCTGGTGGCAGTACATTTTGCAGGTGCTGTTGGTGGTCGCCGTGGCCGAATGCTCATATCGCTTTATCGAGACACCGTTTAGAAAGGGCGCCTTCGGTCGCACCGTCGCCGAATTCCGCGATGGCACCACCACGCCCGCCAACTGGGCACGCGCACACGTCCCCGTCTGCGCAGCCTGCGCTGTCGTGTTGGTCGTTGCACTGGGCGGCCTGATCTTTGTGCCCGAGACGTCTGCGCTGAGCGGCGAGGGCGCCGAGGTTCTGAACAAGGAAGCCAAAAACACCGCGCCCACCGACCAGCAGGCGGCCGACGACACCGACAAGGACAACGACGGCTTCCCCGATGGCTCCTACGACCTGTTGATGATCGGTGACTCCGTGTCGCTGCGTGCCGTGGACACCTTTGACGGCGTGTTCCCGCACAGCCATATCGATGCCGAAAAGGGCCGCCAGTTCGATGCGGGCCGTGCGACATTTGAGGGCTATCTCCAACAGAACCTTGCCGGCAAGATCGTGGTCTTTGCGCTGGGCACCAACGGCTTGGTAACCGACGACCAGATCGACGCCATCATGGCCGATGCAGGAGATAAGCGTATTGTGGTGTTTGTGAACACGCGCAGCCCGCAGCCGTGGGTTGGCTCTACTAACCAGGCCATCGCCAACGCCGCTACGCGCTACAAGAACGTGCGCGTTATCGACTGGTACGGATACAGTACCAACCGCAACGACCTGTTCGATGGCGATGGCACGCACCTATCGACCACTGGCGTGACTGAGTACCTCAACTTGATCCACGACGCAGTCAAGAAGGACCTGCCCGTGCATCCTGAGGATCACGTCAACGATCCGCAACCGGCAGCCGTCAAGTCTGCCACCGACGCGCTCGTCAATGCGCTCGCTCTCAAGCCGCACAAGCTGAGCACCGACAAGTAGTCCGCAGCAAACAACCCAAAATCACTCTTTTCGAGCCGGCCCCAAGAGGTCGCGGGCAAAAAACAGGCCGCAGCCCATGGCTGCGGCCTGTTCGGAAGCAAAAGTGGGCGTTAAGCGCTGTAGCCCATCGCTTGCAGCACAAACATGACGACCGTGAGCACCGTAATCACACCGATAGTCGCCCAAGTGAGCACATTCCACACGCGGCCGTTGCGGTTAGTGCCCATAATGTGACGGTCAGCGGCAATAACCACCTGGAACACCAGAACCACGGGCAGTAGCACGCCATTGATGACCTGCGAGGTCATCATAATCTGGAACAGATCGACGCCGGGCATAAGCACCAGCACGGCAGAGATACCGATGATGGCCGTAATGATGCCGCGATAGACCGGGGCCTCGTCCCAGCTGCGGTCGGCACCGCGCTCCCATCCAAATGCCTCACAGATAGCGCTCGACGTAACGCCCGGCAGCACGCAGGCGGCCAAGAAGCTCGCCGCGACCAGGCCCGAGGCAAACAGCACCGTGGACCACTGACCCGCAATAGGCTCCAGCGCGCGGGCAGCATCAGCGGCATCGCTAATCTGAATACCCGCCGGGAACAACACCGTACCGGTCGTGATGATAATAAAGCCGGCAATGACATCGGCGGCAAGCGAGCCGCTCACGGTATCGATGCGCTGCAGCACGATATCGTCCTCGCCCGCGTTCTTATCGACCACGTTGTTCTGCGCCAAGAAGATCATCCACGGCGCGATGGTGGTACCGATCGTTGCGACCACGAGCGACACGTAGCTGGGGTCATTTTGAATGTTAGGCACGACCAGGTCGACCGCGACCTCACCCCAGTTGGGGCCAGCCATAAATGCAGCGACGATATAGGTCACGAACACGCAGCTCACCAGCAGCAGAATCTTCTCGATGCGCTGGAAACTACCCGACATGGTAAGCATCCACACCAGCAGCGCCACCAACGGCACCGAGATGCTCGCCGGCACGCCAAAGAGAGCAAGGCCGCTGGCGATGCCCGCAAACTCCGAAATGGTCACAGCCGTGTTGGCGATCAACAGCGCCGCCATAGCAAGTACACTCTTGCGCACGCCAAAGCGCTCGCGAATGAGCGATGCCAGGCCCTTGCCCGTGACGCAGCCGCAGCGCGCCGCGGTCTCCTGCGTCACGATGAGCAGCACAGTCATGACGGGAAGCATCCAGAGCATCTTATAGCCATAGCTGGCGCCCGCGCTGGAATACGTTGCAATGCCGCCGGCGTCATTGCCCGAAAGCGCCGCCAGCAGACCGGGACCCATAGCGCCAAAGATGGCCGCGATGGTCAACTTTTGCTTGGTGCCCGACTTTTGCTTGGTATTTTGCACGCGACCACCTAACCAATGACCGACATGGTGAGCAGCACCGCAGCGGCGCAGTACGCTACGCACGAGATCATGACGGCAATAACGTTCATGGCGGTGCCCGACGTGTTGAGGTCATGCTCGTCACGCCAGAACAGCACCATCAGGTAAATCACGGCGCTCATGTTGCCAACCAGGCAAATGATGGCAGCGATATTAAAGCACCCGGTAAAGAGTTGCTCCTCAAACATGGGCGCATCGGGGAACGCAGCGGTGCGCACCAGCTGGGCGCACAGGTAGGTCACGAGTGACAGAATCAGGCCCATGCCTGTGCTCTGGAAGAAGAACCCCAGATACGGCTTGGGCTCGTCGTCGTGACCGTCATACTCCAGGAAGTAGTTCTTGACGAACGACACCATGCGCGAGGCCGCCAGCAGTACGAGTGGCATGGCGCACATGGGGAACACCACCAGATGCGCGGAGCCGAGCGCCGTTCCCAGCACGGTCGCCATGATGCACGACGCGATGCCCCATACAACAACCCAGTACTGGCGATGCACGAACCAGCTGAGCACGTTCGTCGAGTCGTCCGACGCGCTATCGCCCGAGCCGACACCGGCGATCTGCAGGTCCTCCTGATGCTCCTCGGCGATAACGTCCATGGCGTCGTCGAAGGTCACGATACCCAGGATATGACGGTTCTCGTCGCAGACAGGGATGGCAACCAGGTCGTACTTGGTCATCTCGTCCGTCACGTCTTCCTGGTCCTCGTCGGGCGACACATAGACCAGGTCGCGATAGGCCAGCTGACCCAGCGTGGCGTCGCGGTCGGCTACGATCAGCGTGCGCAGCGAAAGCACGCCGGTCAGCATGCCGCTCGGATCCTCGGTATAGACGTAATAGACACTCTCGAAGTCCTCATCGAGTTTGCGAATCGCCTCGATGGCATCGCCGACCGTCGCCGTGGCGGGCAGCGAGACAAACTCCGAGGTCATGATGCGGCCGGCGGTGTTGTCCTCATACCCCAGCAGGTTACGAATCGCCTTCTCCTCCTTGACGCCCATCAGGCGCAGGAGCTTCTCGGCCTTCTCGTAATCGAGCTCGTCGATCAGGTCGGCGGCGTCGTCCGGGTCCATCATGGCCAGCATCGACGATGCGTCCGTGTCGGACAGGCCCTCGAGCATCTCGGTCATAAGCTCGTCGTCATCGAACTCCGAGATGGCCTCGGCGGCCTGGGCAGTATCGAGCTGTGCAAACACCTGCGCACGCAGGCGCGGGTCGAGCTGCTCGATAATGTCGGCGATGTCGGCAGGGTGCAGCTCGCCGAGCGTCTTATGCGACACCGAGAGTTGAATGTTCTTGGTCGAGCGATCGAGCAGGTCCATGTAGGACCAAGCGATGATGTCCTCACTGAGCGGCTTGCCCAGGTGCTTCATAAAGCCTTCGACGATATGCTCGAGCGCGGGGCTGATGGCGCGTAGCAGACCGCGGGCACCGACCTCGGCGCCCAGCAGGCGCAGCTGGTTTTCGCCCGACATGGAAAACTTGATGTCGTTTACGCGCACGACCTTCATGCCCTGCGTGTCGACGATCTGCTTGTTGAGCACGTCGCGGGCGAGCAGGAGTTCGGTCGGCTGCAGGTACGAAAAACGGATTTCGGTGGCCGACGTCTTAAGGTGTACACCCGTCTCGTCGATACGGTCGACCCATTTGCGCCAGCTGATCATAAACGGCGTCTTGCCGGGACCGCGGAACGCAAGCGACGTCACGTGCGGAAAAACTTCGCCGGTAGCAATACCAAAATCGTTCACCACGCCGAGCTTTTCTCCATCGACGTCCAAGACCGGCAATTTGAGCATCTCACTCAGATAATTCAATGGTGCTCCCCATCATTATTCCTCCGGACGCGGCCGCATGTGCGACGTCCGGGGGCTTCTGGATATGTATACGCATGCGCGGGCGGCACGCCGCTCGACGCTTACACCCCGTGCATGCGCAAAAAGCACCTGCATGGGGTCATCGACTGTATGGTCGAGGTTTGGATTTCACCTGTAACCTTTCTCTTGACCCTCATTAACCGCAGTAACTATAGCATCAGCATCGCCCTGCGGCATCGAATTTATGCGCTGCACATTGCAGGCATACCAAACGCTGACGCATCCGTGACATAGTCATTGGGGACGTTCTTAAATGACTACCCAATGACTACTCTGTGGTGTCGTCGTCCTCGGCAAGTTGGGGGAACACGGCGTCCTTGGGCATGGTGACCTTCGTCAGCGAGGTGAGCTTTTTGCTCAATGCCGTGTCCGTCTTGACCAGGTCGCTGAGCGTCACGATCTTGTAGCCGTCGGCAATGAGGCCGTCGATAATCTGCGGCAGCGCCTCGAGTGTCTGCTCGGCGCATTCGTCTCTATCGGTGAGCAGCACGATATTGCCCGGCGTCACCGAATCGAGCACCGTCGAGACCTGTTCGTCGGCACCGTTGAGCAGCCAGTCGCCCGAGTCGATATTCCACGAGACCACGGCGGAGACCAGGTCCATCGCATCAATCCAGTTTTGCTCGTCAAAGGCAGCGTAGGGAGCACGCAGCAGCATCGTCTTCACGCCGGTCGCCGACTTAATCGCGTCGGTGCCTTTCGTGATCTGTTCGCATACCGCCTCACGGTCCTGACCCTTGAGCGAATCGTCGCTGTAGCTGTTGGATCCGATCTCGCACCCGGCATCGACAATCGCCTTGGCCGTGGCAGGCGAGGCCTCGACCGCATCGCCCGAAAGGAAGAACGTCGCGGTGACGCCCTTTTCCTTGAGCACCTGCAAGATCTGTTTGGTGGCGCCGCTCGGACCCTCGTCAAACGTCAGTGCCACGTACTTTTTGTTGCCCTTGGGCGCCACGCTGGCGCACGCAACAACGCAATCGGTGGCGGGCACAACCTCGCCGCGGTCTTGCGTCTTGCCTGACTGCTCACCAACCCACACCTCGGATCGGCCCTGGACACCCCATGTCTGCACATACTCGATAGCGCCCGTGCCCTCGACCTTGAGCTTGGGCTCGATAACCGTAGCCTGAACCTCGTGCTTCTCGTAAGTGTTACGGCCATCCTTGACCGTCACCTTCTCGCCGCCCTCGAGTTCGCGGCTATCCCATTTGCCCTGCTTCACGCGCTTGCCGTCGACCTTCACCGACAGCTTTTCGCCCCCATGGCGCTTGAGCACGCTGTCATCGACGGCCAGCAGGTCGCCTGCGTCGTAGGTGTCAGTCAACTCCTGGTCGTCGATGAGATTCTGCAGCGTAGAGCCCACACGCACCGCGGTCTTCTGGCCGTTGAGCTCCACGTCCACACTGCGGTTGACGTAGCCCACGACGGCAGCGATAAACAGCACGAGCGCGCAACCCACGGCGATGAGCGCGTAGGGCAGGCGAGACGAACGACGGGGCGTACGGCTGTTGCCGATGCGCGCACTGCGGTCGCTAAACCCGCGGCTATGGTTGAGGTACATCGCGCCGGGCTTACGGTGACGCTTGCGCTGACCGCTGGGCAGCTGCCCCAAATCGCGGCGCGCCGTCGGACGCGCACCCGAACGCTCGTTTAAGTTGGATCCGTTTTGGCGCATGTGCCCTCCCCCATAAACACAGCAAGCCGGAGCAACAGGTCTCCGGCTTGCCTCCCATCATTTGGTACGTCGCTATTTTGTAGCTTTTAACGAGCCTCCGCTCGCCTTTTGGTATTCGTCCTTAAAGGCCTTGAACATGCCGCGCGTCTTGCCGAGCTGCTTGCCCAGTGCGCGACTGCCCTTGTCCACGGCAACCGATCCCTTGTCGTCGAGCACCTTGGCGCCCTTTTTGACCTTGTCGCCCACCACGACGCTGGCCTCGGCGGCCTTGGCAGCCGCACCGCCCGAATACCCGAGCGACTTGACCTCGTCCGAGACGACCATCGCGCCGTTCTCGTAGCCGCGCAGCATCGTCGGCGGCACCTGCGTGTCACCGACCAAAACACTCGAAGCAGCACCAGCGGTCACATAGAATGCCTGCACGATGCCCGAGCGTGGCTTGAACTCAACGTCCGAGCAATAGCCCACGACGTCGCCCGATTCCGTGCGCACGTCCATACCGACCCAGATGATGCAATCGTCCAGGTTGATGTCGAGGCGCCTGGCGGCGGCGGCATCGTACGTGTCCTTGACGTCATCGACCGCAATGGCGCCCTCGTAGACACCAATGGCGTCGAGCGCTACGAATCGATCGGGACGCTCGATCATGCCCGCGATATCGGACTGGCGGACCATAAAGCCGACCACGCGCGTACCGCCCGGGGTAAAGACCGGAAAGTGAATCTTTCCGAGCTTTTTAGGGCTGCGCGGCGTGCCGTCCTTTTTGGTGCGCTTGTCCTCGGTAGGCTTGCGATAGATCTTGGCGCCGACAAAATCCCCGGCGCGCATTATGCCTCGGTCGAGGGCTCCGCAGCCTCGGTATCAGCCTCGACGGCGTTCTCGACCACGACGTCGGCGGCAGGCGTCACGTTGCCGCCCGAAATGGCGTCGTTGAGCTGCTCGCGCAGCTGGTCCATGCGCTCGCGGGCCAGGTCGACCTTGGCGCGCAGGTCGTCGGTCTTGGCGTCGACCATCGGGCCAAAGTCATTCACCGCAGCACGGGCCTCCTCGGCGCTGTGCTCGTAGGTGTCGCGCATATTGTCCCAGGCGTCGTTGGCGATATCGGCAGCCATGGCGCGGGTCTCGGCGCCCGAGCGCGGGGCCAGAGCAACGCCGACAATAGCGCCGGCAGCGGCACCAAAAAGTGCGCCGGAGACAAAGCTGAAAGTCTTACCCATGATCATTCCTCTCCTGCGGGCACGTCGGTGCCCACCGTTTGAATGTTGTCCATTATACCCGCAGCGCATCACTTGCCGCTCCGCTCATCTACGTACGGCAAAGGCGCAGGTACGTGATGGTGATAAACGCGTAGGCCTACTCTTGGGGCATAGCCGGCATGGCCGCCGTGGCACCCGGGTCCTCGCCGGCGCCGTCCACGAGCGGCAGGCTGCCCTCATGCGCAGGTCCTGCCGGAACCGTCGCCGCACCGCCAAAGACGGCAGCGGAAGCCTCGTGGTTCTCGGCAACCGCGCCCTCGGTATCAATCGCCGCCTGGGGCTCGTCGTCAAAGTTGGGGACACCCTGGGGCTCGGTGGGAACAGGCTCGGCGGTCGCATCGGCAACGGGCTCGGCGTCGGCCGGCACATCGCCCTCGTCAGCGCCCTCGTCCTCGGCAGCATCTTCGCCGTTCGCAGCGGCGACGGCCTCGTGAGGATCCTTGCCCTCGGCCTCGGCGCGCATGCCCAGCACCAGGTTGCGCAGGCCCGCGACCGTGCCTTCCACGTCGGGGGCAGGCTGGTCGGCGTGCAGGTACGCCCAGTCCATCATAAAGGTGGCCGAAGACAGCGCACCGATGGCCAGCGCGTCGTCGGGGCACGAAAGCTCAACCTCAAAGACGCGCTCGTCGTGCTCACTTACGCGCGTGCGGCCGCACGAGATACTGCCGGCAAGCCCGGTCTCGTTCATGAGCTCGACCGTCACGTGCTCCAGCAGATGGCAGAGCTCGGTCTGGCCCATGCAGTCCTGGAACTCGCGGCCGGAATCGCCCAGGCACAGGTGCTTGGCAATCGCGGGCACCAGGTAGTACACGCGCGCCGTGGCCTCGATGTCCTCCGAGGTCATGAGCGGCATGCCGGGGTTCACCAGCACATGCGCGCAGATCTTGTCCTCACTGACGGTGACCTTAAGGATGTTGAACAGGCCTGCCATAACTCTCCCCTACTCTTCCTTGTCCTACTCGTCGCCGTCGTGCGGATTCGCGGAACCCGCACCCGACGTCGTCGGCTCGTCTACCGAAGACTCGGAATCCTTCTTATCGGTTTCGGCCGGAGCGATCACGCGAATGAGCGAGATGCGCTGGCCACGCATCGACTGAACTTTAAACTTGTACCCCGCGACCTCAAACACCTCTCCGATGTCGGGCACCGAGTCGCAAAGCTCCAAAATCCAGCCGGCGATGGTCTCATAATCATCGCTTTCCTCGAGCGGCCAACCAAGCTCAATCGCGTCATCGCACGAAAAACGCCCATCAACGAGCCACTCGCGGCGCGAAAGGCGCGTGAGATACTTGTTGTCGGGGTCGAACTCGTCCTCGATCTCGCCGACGATCTCCTCGACGATGTCCTCGATGGTGATGATGCCGGCCGTGCCGCCGTACTCGTCCACGACCACCACGATCTGGTCGTGCGAGGTCTGCATCTCGGACAGCAGCGGCAGGATGTCCTTGGTGTCGGGCACAAAGGTGGCGTCGCGCAAAAAGCCGGCGATGGGCTGGTCGCCCTTGCCGTCGAGCGCGGGCTGAATCAGGTCCTTGATGTGCGCGATGCCGGCGACGTTGTCGGGATCCTCGTGATAGACGGGGATGCGGCTAAAGCCGGTCTGGCGCATGGTGGACAGCACGTCGGCGACCGTCTCGTCGTCCTCGCACATGGTGGTGTCCACGCGCGGCACCATGACCTCGCGGGCAACGGTGTCGCCTAGGTCGAAGATCTCGTGGATCATGCGCTTTTCCTCGTCGAGCAGGTCGTCCTGCTCCGAGACCATGTACTTGATCTCTTCTTCCGAGACGTTTTGGCGGTCGTCGGCGCTCTTGATGCGCAGGATGCGGGCCAGGCCATCGGAGCAGGCGCCGGTCAGCCACACGAGCGGACGGGCGATCTTTTGGAAAAACGACAACGGTCCCACGACCTGCTTGGACACGCCCTCGGCATTGGCCAGGCCGATGCGCTTGGGGACGAGCTCGCCGATCACGATGGACACGAAGGCGACCGCGACGGTGATGATGACCGGCGCCAGACCGCGCGCGATGGCGGAGAGCGGCGCGATGCCAAAGCTCATGAGCCACGTGGCGAGCGGGTCGGACAGACTCGTCGAGGCGACGGCGGACGAGGCGAAGCCCACGAGCGTAATGGCAACCTGGATGGTGGCGAGCAGCTGGTCGGAGTCGGCAGCCAGCTTAATGGCACGCTCGGCGCGCTTGTCGCCTTCCTCGGCCTCGTGCTCCAACACGGCGCGCTTGGCCGTGGTGAGCGCCATCTCGGACATAGAGAAGTAGCCGTTGATGAGGGTCAAAACGAGGGTGGTGATAAGGGAGATGGTTATGTCCATCGGGAGTTTCTCGAACCTCCAAGATTCGGGACGTCAGGTTAAAACGTTGATGGCGGATACGGCAATTGCACCGGCGCCCAAACGAGAACGCGGGCGCGCAGGCATGGTCGCTAGATTACGAAGAGGATCACCGCCATGAACTGGAAGATGCTGCCGGCGAGCACCCACAGGTGAAACACGCTGTGCAGATAGCGCACGTTTTTGGCGATATAGAACGGCACGCCCGCGGTGTAGCACACGCCGCCGACGGCGAGCAGGGCAAGTGCCACGGGGTTGAGCAGCGCAACAAGTTCGGGCAGCTTAAAGACAACGAGCCAGCCCATCAGCAGGTAGACCAGGCCGCTTACCCAATGCGGCTGGCGCTCGCGTAGGAAGCACTCGAGGGCGATGCCGATGATGGCGATGGCCCATACGGCAAAGAACAGCACAGCGCCGCCGTCGTTTGCGAGCGTGATGAGGCAAAACGGCGTATAGCTGCCGGCTATGAGCAGGTAGATGCAGCTGTGGTCGATGATGCGAAACACGCGCTTGGCGCGCGCGGGCTGAATCGCGTGGTAGAGCGTGGAGGCTAGGTATTCGAGGATAATGCTGACGCCATAGACAATCGCCGCGGCCATATGGGCCGGGCCTCCGCCGCGCAGGGCGGCGAATACGATCAGGAGCACCAGGCCCGCGATACCCAGCAGGCAGCCGACACCATGGGTGACGGAGTTCATGATCTCCTCGCCCACCGTGTAGTGTGGAACGGCCGCGGTCTTGGGTCGCGGCTTAGAACTGTCGCTCGAATCGGACATGCCGGTTACATCCTCCAACGTAAAGAGTTCTCAACACTATATCAAAGCGTCTAGGTACGTGCGAAATTTGCACCATACGTGACCCTTTGTTTACCCATTCTTTGCCTGTTGACGCATCAACGGCGAACGTCCATAATGCGCTTGCATTAAATGTTGATGTATTAACATCTTATAGGAGAATACCGCATGGCTCAAAACGCACGTTCCCATCGAAAGCTCAAGATAGCCGGCATCGTTGCACTGGTGGTTGTCGTTGCGCTGCTCGGATTTGCCGGCAACTTTCTGTTTGACTTCGCGCTGAATCCCCGCGCGCCATACACCATGAAGATGATGCAGGATAGCAAGAACGACAAAGAAGGTGAGCAGCCGGATGCCGAGGATACCGAGGCGCGGGCATGGTTTAAAGAGAACCGCAAGAGCAGCAACCTCACCGCGGACGACGGGACCGAGCTTGCCGCCTGGTATTTTGCTGCGTCGGAGAGCACGCACGACTACGCCGTCTGCCTGCATGGATATACCAACGAGCCCATCGGTATGGCCCGATACGTCAAGCGATTCCACGACCGCGGCATGAACGTACTCGCACCCGCCGCCCGCGCCCACGAGCGCTCCGGCGGCGACTATATCGGCATGGGCTGGCCCGAGCGCCTCGACATCGTCGCATGGATCGAGCAAATCGTTCAGGCTGACCCCGAGGCGCGCATCCTGGTCTTTGGCGAGTCGATGGGTGCGGCAACCGCCATGAACGTCGCGGGGGAATCTCTGCCCGCAAACGTGAAATGCATTATCGAGGACTGCGGTTATACGAGTGTTTGGGACGAGTTTTCCCTGCAGCTCAAGGACGTGTTCGGCCTGCCCAGCTTTCCCTTGCTCGATGTAGCAAACCTGGTATGCAACGTGCGCGCGGGCTACGACTTTCATAAGGCGAGCAGTGTGGAGCAACTCAAACACGCGACGGTTCCCATGCTGTTTATCCACGGCGACCAAGACACCTTTGTGCCGTACAGCATGCTCGACCAAAACTACGACGCATGCGCCAGCAAGGTCAAGCAAAAGCTCACTATCCATGGCGCCACCCACGCCAAGAGCGCGCAGGTCGACCCCGAACTCTACTGGAACACGGTCGACAACTTCCTCGACGAGTATTTTTAGGAAATAGGACGGTTTACTGGTCTATCTGACCCCCTAGCACTTCCAAAAAGCCGCCCGTGGGCACTGTGCTCACGGGCGGCTTTTGCTAACGTTGCGCTACAAAAGCGCTTGATATGTCTAATAGCTAGGTGCTACTTGACCTCGATGAGCTCATACTCGCTCGTGCCCAGGCCGATCTTCTCGGCATGCGCGATGCACACTCGCCAGTCGGTGTCGGGATGCGTGATGCAGAAGGGGTCCTTAGCCTGCTCGCCCTCCAGATGCTCGTGGTTGTGCTCCATCTTGGCCGCGCTATCGGTGAGCTCGGTGTTGGGCAGCGGCTCGGATGCCATGACAGCATCGGCGCAGGCCTGGTCGATGGCGACCGGGTCGAAGCTCGCGAACATGCCGATGTCGTTGACGATAGGCGTATCGTTTTCGGGATGGCAATCGCAGTTGGGGCTGATATCCATGGCAAGCGAGATATGGAAGCTCGGGCGGCCGTCGACAACGGCCTTCGTATACTCGGCGATCTTGCAGTTGAGCACGTCGGCCGCGGCGTCATAGCCGGGCTTGATGCAGTCCTGGTTGCATGCCGCAATGCAGCGTCCGCAGCCCACGCAGCGATCGTGGTCGATAGCGGCCACGTGCACCGTGCGAGTAGCGCCGCTGGCAAGCTCGCGCTCGCGGGTGCCGTCGAACGAGACAGCGTTGTGCGCGCAGATCTTTTCGCAGGCACGGCAGCCAACGCAGTGCTCGGTCGAGACGTTCGGCTTGCCGGCGGCATGCTGCTCCATCTTGCCGGCACGGCTGCCGCCTCCCATACCCAGGTTCTTCATGGCGCCGCCAAAGCCGGCCTGCTCATGGCCCTTAAAGTGGGTGAGGCTAATCACGATATCGGCATCCATGAGCGCCTGACCGATCTTAGCCTCGTGCACGTACTCTCCGCCCTCGACCGGGACGAGCGCCTCGTCGGTGCCCTTGAGGCCGTCGGCGATGATGATCTGGCAACCCGTGGCATACGGGGTAAAGCCGTTCTGGTAGGCGGTGTCGATGTGCTCGAGCGCGTTTTTGCGGCTACCGACATAGAGCGTATTGCAGTCGGTAAGGAAGGGCTTGCCGCCCAGCTCCTTCACGACATCCGCGACGGCGCGGGCGTAGTTAGGGCGCAAAAAGCTCAGGTTGCCCAGCTCGCCAAAGTGAATCTTGATGGCGACGAACTTGTTCTCAAAGTCGATCTGCTCGATACCGGCGCGACGGATGAGGCGCTTAAGTTTGTCGAGCTGGCTCTCGCGAGCATGCGTGCGCAGGTTGGTGAAGTACACCTTAGCGGGTGCTGCGGGTGCAGTTGCGGTCATAAATCTATCCCCTCGGTCTATATGGCGTTACAGACATAGAGGATGGTACCAGTTAAAGCAGAGTTAAAGTCAAGTACGGCATCTAGTCATTGGGGACAGACTTAAATGACTGAAACCACTCATTGGGGACGGACTTAAATGAGTGCCTCGCCACCTGGCAGCTAGGGACATTCCTTTCCTGCCGGCAGCTGGGGACAGTCCTTGCCAGCACAGCCGACGAGCCGGCGAGTCAGCAAAGACCGTCCCCGATGACTAGTCGTTTAAGAACGTCCCCAATGACCAATAAGGGGTTACTCCTGCACTTTGAGGGCCTCGGCCAGGCTCACGCGCTTGATGGAGCGCGTGTGCAGCAGCGCCACGACCAGGTAGGTCACAAAGCCAATGCCCACGCACGCCGCCATGGACCAAGCGGGCACGTAGATCTCGATATTGCCGTTGTAGGCGAGCAGCATCGAGCGGAAGATGGCCGTGAGCGAGCCAATAATGACCGGCAGGCTCAGCACGAGCGACGCCGCCACGCACAGCGTGATCGAGCGGATGTACAGATGCGAGATCTCGCTATCGCGATAGCCAAAGACTTTCATGTAGCTGATCGAACGGGCGCTGTGGTCGATCACCGCCTTGGTCAGCAGGTACATAAACAGCAGGAAGATAAACACCGCGAGCCCGATCATCATTCCGATCATTTTGCTCATCATGCCGATGAACTGGTCGCCCACGGCCCGCATGTCGTCGGGCGTGGTGTCGCCGGCAAAGTAACGAGCATCGAGGTCGAGCTTCTCGTCGCTCACATAGCCGTTAAAGTAGGCGGCGTCGTTGCCGAACAGCTCGTTAAAGTCGTCGATACTCATATAGATATTCATGTCCGACTTGGAGCCCCAAGCACAGTCCTTGCCCGCGTACTCAAGGGAATAATGCTCCCCCTCGTACTTGTCGATGAGCGTGACCTTCTGGCCCTCGCTCCAGCCAAACTTGTCGAGCAGGCCGCCGCCAAAGACGACGCGCCCATCGCCGACGTTGAGGTCTTTCCAATAGCGCGAGTTGGGCGAGATGCCGTAGACGGAAATCGTCTCCTCGCCATTTCCGTCGCCGCGATCGTATTGCAGCTGGTAAACAGCGTATTTCTCGGCCTGTGCGATTGCGCCCGCGCCGTTGTCGATCGTGTTGACCGGGTGGATGTCGTCGTTGTCGGTGTCGATCTTAGAGGCCTTGTCGATCAGGTCGATAGCCTCGTCGCGGTCGCAGCCGAGGGCATCGGCAAGATCGTCAAGGCACGCGTAGAGCGCATCCTTCTTATCCTGGACCTTGGCAAGCGCGTCCTGCGCCGCGGCCAGGCTCTCGGCAGACGGAGCGCTAGTCGCGGCATCGGCTGCTGTCTGCGCCGCATCGGCCGCGTCGTCAAGCTCGTCATCGGCATCCTGAGCGGCGGAAAGCAGCGCGCCGTCAACCGACTGTAAGCGCCCGAGTGCCGACCACTGCTCGCGCTCCTCGGCAGTACCCTCGAGCTCCAGCGGCGCCTTGAGCGTGTACTGGTGCTCGGCAACCAGGCCTGTCTCGAGGTTGTCCGCATAGTGCGTCATCGTGGGCAGAATCGCCAGGCCAAAGAGCAGCAGCAGCGACGCAAACGCAATGCCCACGAAGAGCGTGGCGAAGTTGCCCAGATTGCGCAGGAAGATACGCAGGCGGAAGCGGGAAACAAAACCCATGCGCTCCGGCAGCTGCAGGCCGCGCTTGGTGCCCGATTTGCCACTCGTCTCGTGACGAAGGAACTGCAACGGCGTCTTGCCCATCTTGCGAAGCAGACCCACCAGCGTGATGAGGATGAGCGCGGCGGCGGGAACCACGGCGCACTTCACAAAGATCTCCCAGCTCCAGTACACCTGGAAGGGCGGCAGGCTGTACGAACCGTAATAGAGGCTGCGCATGGGCTCGGTAAAGAACACAACGCCGAGCGCAGTGCCCAATAGCGCCGCGACCACGCCCACGATGGCGGGAAGCGCAAGGTAGTGCAGCACGATCTCGCGTCGACGATAGCCGCTGGCGAGCAGCGTGCCGATGATGGCGCTCTCCTCCTCAATGGTGGCGTCGGTGAGGACCACAAAGACGAACGCCATGATCACGATGATGATGTCGAGCAGCGTCATCCACATCATAGAGTCGCCGTCCACGTCATCGCGCGCATAGCCAATGCCCTGATTGGAATCGGCATCGACCAGATCGTCCACGCGCGCATCGGCATCGGTCAGCGCCTCGACCATATCCTGCTCCGCATCGATGCGATCCGCGGTGGGGAGGTCGCGATCGGTAAAGGTAAAGGAGTAGGTGTAGGCAGGCGCGCCGCCGGCATCCTCGAGCGCGGCAAAGCCGGCGTCGGTGACCTCGGCCACGCCATAGGTGATGGTGTTCACCGTAAAGTCCGAATTGTTGAGGAACAGCGCCTGGCTATCGGGCTGGGTCATGATGCCGCAGATGGTATAGGTGCGGCCCTCAAGCTCGACCTTATCGCCCACGGACAGGTTGTTATTGGTGGCAAAGACACGGTCGATGGCCACCTCGTCGTCCGCCTTGGGTTCCCTGCCCTCACAGTAGGACGCGATATCGACCTTGGTGCGGTGCGCATAGGTGCGCAGCGTGCGCTTGGTGCCGTCGTCGCCGGCGGTCTTTTTGATGATGGCGTCGATGGAAAAATTCTTGTAGAGCGTGACGCCGCCGACGTCGTCGGCCGCGTCCTCGGCGGCCTTGAGCTGGTCTTTGGTGACCTCGAAGGAGGTGGTCACGCGGCCGTCCTCAATCGTGTACGCATCGCGCATGTCGTCGATAAGGCAGCCGATGGAATGCGCTGCGAGCAAAAAGCCCGAGGTGAGAGCGATGCTTCCGCACATAAGCAAAAAGATGCCCAGGTACTTGCCGATATTGCGGCGCAGCTCGCGCGGGAGACGTTTTGCGAGAGGTGTCATGGCGCCGCCTACCAATCGAGTTCGGCGG
>CABUVH010000024.1 GCA_902494935.1 uncultured Collinsella sp. | reverse complement strand
GTCCGCATTAAGTATGTGCCGCGCGCGCAGCTCGACGCACTGTCGAGCCACGGCGCTCACCAGGGCATCGCGCTCGAGGTTGGCAACTTCCCCTATGCCGATGTCGCCGATATTCTCGACCGCGCAGGCGAGGGCCCGGCACTTGTCGTGGTGCTCGACCACGTGACTGACGACGGCAACTTTGGCGCCATCGTGCGCTCCGCCGAGGTTGTGGGCGCGGCGGGCGTCGTCATTGCCAATAAGCGTGCCGCCGGCGTGACCGTGGGCAGCTATAAGACCTCAGCCGGTGCCGTCATGCATCTGCCTATCGCGCAGGTTCCCAATATCGCCCGTGCGCTCGACGATTTTAAGGCCGCTGGTTTTTGGGTGGGCGGTGCTTCCGAGCACGCCGAAGGCAGTTGCTGGGATGCTCCTTTCGAGGGCCGCGTGGCGCTCGTCATGGGCTCCGAGGGCGACGGCATCTCGCGTCTGGTGCTCGAGAAATGCGACTTTTTGACCAAGCTTCCCCAGCGCGGCATGACCGAGAGTCTCAACGTTGCCCAGGCGACCACGGCGCTGTGCTTTGAGTGGCTGCGCCGCAATGCCGGCGAGCTCATGGGGGAGGAGTAGCGCATGTCCAAGAAGAACCGCGCTAAGTCCAAGGCCAAGCGCTTTGGCGAGGGCTCGGCCAAGCCGATTGTTTCGGCCGCGACCTATGGCGTGGGCGGCAATGCGTTTGCGCAGGCTATCGCCGACCCAGTCTCGACGGTGCACTCCAACAAGCCCGAGCTGCTGGTGGTCGACGGTTACAACGTGATCCACTGCACGCCGCGCTACGAAAAGCTCGTGTACGACCATTCCGACGATCCGTATTCCAGCGACGTTCACGATATGGCGCGCACGGCGCTCATTAATGACGTAGCTGCGTTTGCCCAGGGCCGCTACGAGGCCGTGATCGTATTTGACGGCGCGGGCAATATCTCCAGCGAGCGCCCCAACCTACCGGCCCGCGGTGTGCGCATTGAGTTTTCGCCGACGGGTGTTTCGGCCGATACCGTGGTGCAGAAGCTCTGCATCGAGGCGCGCGAGGAAGGCCGCGCGTGTTCTGTAGTGTCGAGCGACGGCACGATCCAGGCCGTCGTCATGGGCAAGGGCGTTACGCGCATCTCGAGCCGTATGCTGGTGGACGAGATCAAACAGATCGACAACGACGTGCACGAGGCCGAGGAAGCTCCACAAATCAAGATGACTCTGGGCAGTCGCCTGAGCCCCGATGCCCTGGCCAAGCTCAAGGCCCTGCGCGGGAGGTAGGGAAGTTGGCGGGGCAATGCTGCCTCGCTAACTCCATTCAGCGATGTCGATCATTCTTTCGAGGCGCCACGTTAGCGCCTCTTTTAGATATGGCAGCCTTGCCGTGAGCGCGTCGTTTCTGGAAAGAATCTCGATTGCCTCGTCAACGAAGCCTTCGAGTTTGTCGCAGCCAAACCAGCCCATGTCCTCGACGAGCAACATTTGTTTGGCGGGGCTTGAATGAAATTGTGCGCTGGTAAAACTGTGCTCTCCCGCCCTAAGCTCCTCTAGTGATATGTTGCACCAGAGCGATGAGCCCGAATCGAAGATGGGGGCAGGTCTGCAAGCTTGCGTGTTGACGTTTCGCACGAGGCCGAAGTTGCGCCAATGACGATCGTAGTTGGCAATGATGTCGTCACATACGATCATGCGGTCAAGGGCATCCTTGACGCCTGTCACCCCGAGCTCCTCGCAGTTTGCTACATATCGCTCGTAGTCGGTTAGCCGTTCATCTGCGTTTGCGTGCTGGTTTACATAGAACGCAGGGACATACTCTTCTTCATCAGTTAAGAAGACATCGCATGTGCTCAGGGCGGAAGTGCCCGTGCCCTCGAGCGAGTAAGGCACATAATCGCAGGCGTTTAGGATGCGACGGTGGAGCGCGGTCGCCACCAGCTCGTTATAAGGTTCCTGGTCCAGGTGCGCTCCTGCCTTATGCAGAATTCGACGTTCGCCCTCGCACGTCCAGTACTTTTGAAGATTGCCGTCCGAGGTGTTATCGGGCTTTGCGGCAGCCGCTTTTCCCTCTGGGGCAAAGGGTGCAATGGACAGCGAGACGTCATCAAAGGCGTTATTGAAGAAGTTGATATCCTCCCAGGTGAGACCGGAACCTTGGGGCCTAATCCAATACTGGTCGGATAAGGAGAGGCCGAGATTTCGCTGGACGAGTTCATCGGGAACATCGACTGCGGCTTCTGCAAGCAGGGAGGCTAGCCCAATGCGTGCGAGCGGGATACCGCGGCCGCGCCACCAGATGCGGAAGGAGTCTAGCGATATGGGGCTATTAGGGCCAAATACTCCAATAGGGGCGTGGGCGTAATCGATGTCGGCACCGATGTGGGTAAAGTCTTTTCGCGATGTACTGTAGACCAGCTGAGCGACTTCGTACGTGCGGTTCATGAGGGTGAACGCGATCTCGCTCTTACCGTGGCCGCGGCGGGGACGTCCCCCCGTTTTGGTCACAGAGCGGAGTCGCGTGTCGACGCTGTCTTTGTCGATGAGCCATACACCAGAAGCCTTGCGGGCCTCAAGTGCTCCGTTTTTTATGAGCTCCTGCACCCTGCGCGGAGTGATGCCGAGCAGCTCGGCGGCTTCTTTGGTAGTAAGCATCGCGAAACCCTTCGCCAGAACGAATAGTTTTATATATAGCAATTGTAATTAAAACTATTCGTTCTGGCGAATGGTTTTAAGATTGAGGGCGCACTGACAGAAATGAACGGGCCTGGTACGCGTTGTTGCTGGATTTTGCATATTTGTATAACGCCGTGCGGCCTGTTGCGCCCCGTCCGTAATTCCTTTATTCTTAACAGGCTTCGCGCGAAAGCGCCAAGTGTGCCAGTGTGGCGCAACGGTAGCGCAACTGATTTGTAATCAGTGGGTTGCAGGTTCGATTCCTGTCACTGGCTCCATGAGAGTTTCGGGCTCTGTTCCCTTGTGGGACAGGGCCCGTTTCTATTTATGTCTATAAGTCAGCGGGTGTGGTGCCAACCAAGCTTCAGGTTTGTCTCGATCTGTAACACGAAGGGGCGGAAAACCGTTCTTATTGTTACAGAATGAGACGGAAGGTTGAGGACCTGTCCATTCGTCTCAATCTGTAACAGTTGGGAGGAAAAAACCTGCCTAGTTGTTATAGGCTGAGACAATGCGAAGGGGTTAACTATTTTGACTGGTGCTGCACAAAGGAATCTAGTTGATGTTAGAGAAAAAGCCCCGCCCATTTGGGCGGGGCTAACAGACCCGCTTGTCTACCCCTACGACGTCGTAGCTGTAGCCATCGTCATCGGGGAGGGGATTGTCGCCTGGGTTTAACAGATAGTCCTCCTCGGATTCATAAATGTTGGTTGCGGAGATACTGTTCTTGTAACCAACATTCAGTGCAAACCCACGTGTACTTGTGATCGTCAAAACCTGGCTGATTGTTGAGATGGGCATCGCAACGATCGCACCTCCAATCAACATCGGGAAATCTATCGCTCATATCTACGCCCCTTTATCGCCAGTTGATATGACCAATAAAAACTTACTTGTCGAGCCTGATGAGTGCCTGTTCAACGTTGCTCGTCATGTTGTTTTGCTGCGATGCGGCAAGATGGCAGGAAGTGCGAACCACACAGGTGCCAACAACCTTGTGCGAACCGGGGTCTAAGATCGAATTGCCGTCAAAGCTGCTCAAGTACTCATCGCGCTTTTTGGCATCTTTGACGTTTGCGTACACCTCGACGGCTCCGCCGGCATCGCATCCGCCGTCCACGACGGGGGTGTAATCTCCGCTAAGATACACGTCGGAAGAGTCGACCAAATCGGAATTAAAGTAGACGCATGCGGTGTAACCGCCCTGTTTGCCCAACTTATTATTTGGATCGTTGCCCTCCGAAACAGCTTCCAGTGCCGTGATGTTGGCAATGCCCGTGAGCCGTTGCAGGATGAATTGCTCTGAGGGGTTGGTCACCTGCTTGAGCTGGTCGATGCTGTCTTGAAGGTTGGATTTGGCGGTGGAAAGATCGCCGATGACGGAATCGTATTTTCCCATCTTGTCGATCTTCTTTGCCATAGTGTTTATCTCGTCGGTATTACCTGGCATTGCGGGGATATCTTCTTTGGCGGCCTGAGCTTGGGCTACCGCATTGGTCGCGGAATCAGACGTCGACGAATCATAGGGCTTATCCTTCGATTTGTTCAGTTCCTGAAGCTCTTTGATTGCGGCGTCTAAGTCATCATTGCGGCTTTGAAGTCCGTCGGCAGCGGTGTTGAAGGCCTCAACCGCTGCATTGTGCGGTATCTGGTAATTGACGTACCAGTACGCTCCGATAGCAACGATTAAGACCGCGACGACAGAGACGATGGCTGTCCTTTTCTTTTTGTCCATAATGAGTGCTCTCCTTTCCCGATATGAAAATGCTAGCGCTTTCTGGCTATTCCGCAGATGCCATGGCTTTCTATTCGGTAAACGGATTCCTCTCTTGTTGCGACATCAGTCGAATAACTGCGCGCTTGAACTGAGGCCGCCCGAAATGACGGTGGATGCGATGGGGGTGGCGAGGCGGTGCGTGACCGAGTGAGTCTACTTGCACATATGGGTATGGTGGTCGAATGGTAAGACTAAGCTGGCGAAAAGCGAACCTGGTGCTCCTTGTCGGATTGGATCGTGCCGATTTCATTAGGCATCACACGGCAAATTATCGGTAGAACACGTCGAATTCAATTGTGTGAATGCGTGCGTTGTCGGGACCGGCGTCAATCGTAGAATGTTCGGCGTCGCTCACTTCTGCCCAGACTTTATGGCCGCCGTTGATCCTATCGACGATTTTCATGACGGCTGCCTCTTCTTCTGCCGTCGCGCTCCAGGGGATGTCGCAGAGTTTTTTCGCCGTCTTCAGAGATGGCGTCGAGCCAAGCAGCATCCTTTGGAATGTCGGGGTCTTGTTCGAATCGAAGGATGGCTCCAGGTTTAAGCGCTTCGCGCTGGACTTCTACCTCATCTGGTTCGTACATCCAATCGGTGCCTTCAAATTCCTTTTCCCAAAGGTATCCGTATCTGATTGTTTTCACGCTTACAATGTACGTTTTGCCAGAAGAGAGGCCGATGGCTGTTTTCGGCTTAATAAAGAATGCTCCGAAAGCTGAGGCCGCGAGAACCGTAAATCCGCGTCGAGTTAATTCAAGTTCTTCTAAGTTGCCCATTTGGATCTCCTTCTTTAAGAGCGGGCTGTTCGTTATTGAGAAAAATAGACGTTCGTGGGGATATAAAACTGCAGCCAATTCCCTCTGCTCAATGACGTTGGAAGCTCTAATACAATCGATGCGCTAATACCAATCTGGCTTTGAATATTGAAGGTAGACATGAACACGGAGCACTCCTCGATTCGCTCACTGCACTCACCGATTAATAGACGTTTCGCTGTTACGTTTTACGCTGCAAGAATTAGACTGCTTGCTTAGGTGTTAGAGGCATTCGGCATAGACATGAGAAGCCGCGCCAAGTGCCTGGTGCTTCTTGAAAGTCGTGGCCGATCCGGAAAGCGGAATGGCGAAAGGAATAGTTGGATGGCTGTAAATCTTAAAAACGTAAAAGATACGGTGAACCTTGCGGCGGAGGTCCTGGGTGCTGCGGCCGCCGTCATTGAGGGTGCAAAGCAGCTCGGTGTCGATGTTGATGCCGTCGGCGGTGCCGTAAAGGATGCGGCGGGCGGTGCTGCTAACGGCGCTCGTGTCGTTGCCGATGGTATTGGTAAGGGGTTCGGCGCGGCGGCCGATGGCGTCGGCGCGGCAGTTGGCGCACTGGGCGGTGCTGCGAAAGCGTTTCAGGATTCAAGAGAAGCTGCCGAGGCTCGTAAGAAGATCAACGCTGCAAGGCAATCGATTTTTGAAGGAGCGTCGACGGTGATGCCCCTACACAAGTTTGTCTGTCAGCAGGACAAAGCTGCCGATGCTGCGTTTAACGGTTTCGATATGCCCGGCTGTTACCTTATCGCAAAGTATCAAAAGGGCGACCACGATAAGAACTACAGCGATTACCTGGGTATTTACGTTGGTTCGAGCGAGCACATGTCGGTGGATATCGTATCCACGCCCACGCGCCAGGGCGATCCGGACGTTTATGCCGACTACAAGTACCATCAAAATGTGATGCTGTTTGTGTTCCCCTGCGAGCTGAAAGACCTCGAAGAGCGTCGTGATCTTCTTCTGCGCTCGTTTGATGGCAAGAGGCTCTACAACGACGCTGATGCCTCCCTTAGCCGATGGGGCGACAGATGAAGTCCTATAACCTTGATACCATTCAGAAAGTTCCCCTGCGCGAGGTGTGGCCGCATGAGGCCCACGACTTCACCAAGTGGCTGGCCGAGGAGCAGAACCTCGCAACCCTCGGGATGGCGGTCGGAATCGAGCTCGAGCTCATAGAGACGGAGTCCTCGGTCGGATCGTTCAACGTGGACATCTACGCGCAGGAGTCCGGTACGGGCCGCAAGGTGATCATCGAGAACCAGCTCGAGGACACCAACCACGACCACCTCGGCAAGGTGATCACGTACGCCGCCGGCAAGGGCGCCGAGGTCGTCATCTGGGTCGTGGCTCGTGCCCGCGACGAGCACCGCCAGGCCATCGAGTGGCTCAACCAGCACACCGACAGCGACTTCGGGTTCTTCCTAGTCGAGGTCGAGCTCTGGAAGATCGGGGACTCCCTGCCCGCCCCGCGCTTCAACGTGGTCGAGCAGCCGAACGAGTGGACCAAGACCGTGAAGCTCTCCGAGGGGCTCAGCGAGACCGAAAAGGTCAAGCTGGCGTACTGGACGGCCTACCGCGAGGTGGCGGACGGCCATCCGGAGTTCCTCAAGGAGTTCAGCCCGCAGAAGCCCAGCAAGGACCATTGGTCGACGCTCCGCCTGGGGGTCTCGGCATACCATCTCGCCCTGCTCATCGATACGCACAAAGGTCGCACGGGCATCGAGCTGTACGTGGACGACGACAAGGAGATTGGGCACCGCGCCATCGCCAACAGCGGGGTCTTCGAGGAGCGCCTCGGGCTGACGGCGGCACCCTTCGATGCGAAAAAGGCCTCGGGACTGCGCTTCTACAAGGCGGGCCACCCCATCAAGGGCCACCAGGACGCATGGCCGACGTACATCGAGGAGCAGCTCGGATGGGCCATCGAGATGAAAAAGATAATCGCGGAGATCGGGCTCTAGGGCAAGTGCGAAGCCGATCGTCGGGCCTTGTAGATACAGTCGCTCAGAGTATTGAGACAAAACTAGATAGAGGGATGCCCCCAACCTATATATGAATGGCACTTTCTTTAGACTACGTCGTAACAATTATTGGTGGGTGCAGCTCTGAATGTCTCAATCTGTAACGCTGGGGCATTTGCTTCAACCTGTTACAGATCAAGATGGAAGGATGCAGATGGATCAATTGTCTTAATCTGTAACAGGTAGGGGAGGAAAACCGTTCTTACTGTTACAGATTTAGATAACGAGGGAGGCCGGCGGCGAATCGTCTTGATCTGTAACATCTGGACCAATAATCAGCGTCTTGCTGTTACAAAACAAGACAAAAGCGGCGAGGCACCTGACCGTCCTGTTTAAGCGTGGATTTTCCCACGCTCGATTTCAAACGGGAGAAAATCAACTCTCGTACCTATATGTAGGTACGAATAAGCCGATCTCGAAGATGCGGCAAGGCACGTTCACTCCACTACGCAAAAGTGTTCCCTCGGGAAATATCACCGCTATATGCAAATTTACCGTCCTTCACATCCAAACTCAACAAAACCGCAGGTCACAACTATATAGATACGCCCGGCACCGTGTATCTAGAGGTTTTCGTTGACAGCCCCCAAGGTGGCATCGTATTATCTTCTTCGTTCGCGGGGGCGGCGGTCCAAAAGACCAAAGGACCTGCGGATACTTGAACGATTGGGAGTTTGCCCGAGTGGTTAATGGGGACGGGCTGTAAACCCGTTGGCTCTGCCTACATAGGTTCGAATCCTATAGCTCCCACCCGTCAAGTGCCTGTATAGCTCAGTCGGTAGAGCACTTCGTTGGTAACGAAGAGGTCACCAGTTCAAGTCTGGTTGCAGGCTCCATCCGGCGGTGTAGCTCAGTTGGTTAGAGCACACGGTTCATACCCGTGGCGTCACTGGTTCGAATCCAGTCACCGCTACCATAGGTAACACGGTGGCTTCTCAATAGTATGTTGAGAGGCCACTATGGTATAAAGGCAAAGTCCCGTCCGGGGACGACCTGTTAAGAGGAGGGCTTTATGGCCAAAGAGAAGTTTGAGCGCACTAAGCCGCATGTTAACATCGGCACCATTGGTCACGTCGACCACGGCAAGACCACGCTGACCGCTGCCATCACCAAGGTTCTCTCCGAGACCGAGGGCTGCAAGGCTGACTTCACTGCGTTCGAGAACATCGACAAGGCTCCCGAGGAGCGCGAGCGCGGCATTACGATTTCCGTCTCCCACGTTGAGTACGAGACCGCTGCCCGTCACTACGCTCACGTTGACTGCCCGGGCCACGCTGACTACGTCAAGAACATGATCTCCGGCGCTGCTCAGATGGACGGCGCTATCCTGGTCATCGCTGCTACCGACGGCCCCATGGCTCAGACCCGCGAGCACATCCTGCTCGCCCGTCAGGTCGGCGTTCCCTACATCGTCGTCTTCCTGAACAAGTGCGACATGGTCGACGATGACGAGCTCATCGACCTCGTCGAGATGGAGACCCGTGAGCTCCTCTCCGAGTACGATTTCCCCGGCGACGACATCCCCGTCATCCGTGGCTCCGCTCTGGGCGCTCTCGAGGGCGACGCCAAGTGGATGGACGCCATTCGCGAGCTCATGAAGGCCGTCGACGAGTACATCCCGACGCCTGCTCGTAACAACGACCTCCCGTTCCTGATGGCCGTTGAGGACGTTATGACCATCTCCGGCCGTGGTACCGTTGCTACTGGCCGTGTCGAGCGCGGTGAGCTCAAGCTCAACGAGCCCGTCGAGATCGTCGGCATCAAGGATACCCAGAACACCGTCGTTACCGGTATCGAGATGTTCCGTAAGTCCATGGACTTCTGCGAGGCTGGCGACAACGTCGGTCTGCTGCTCCGCGGCATCAAGCGCGAGGACATCGAGCGCGGCCAGGTTCTCTGCAAGCCCGGTTCGGTTACCCCGCACACCAAGTTCACCGGCGAGATCTACGTTCTGACCAAGGAGGAGGGCGGCCGTCACACCCCGTTCTTCGATGGTTATCGTCCTCAGTTCTACTTCCGTACCACCGACGTTACCGGTACGGTCAAGCTGCCCGAGGGCACCGAGATGGCTATGCCTGGTGACCACATCACCATCGAGGGCGACCTCATTCACCCGATCGCCATGGAGGAGGGCCTGCGCTTCGCTATCCGCGAGGGTGGCCACACCGTCGGTTCGGGCATCGTCTCCACGATCATTGAGTAAATTAGCTCTTTGATATAGCTGACTTAGAGAGAACCCGGCACTTATAGGGTGCCGGGTTCTTTTCTACGCGGGGCTTGTTCCCTGACGATTGCGCTTCGCTCGCTCTTAAGCCGAGCGTGAGGAGTCGATTAGATCTCGCTGGCTTCATTGATGTGTTCCAAATATGAATGGATCCAGCGAGAACCAATTGATTCGAGGTTTTCATTGACAGCACTTACGTAGAGCTGATAAAGTACCAACTCGTGCCCGTACGGGGCGGAAATGAAAGGTTCAGGATAAATGCGTACTCTAGTTACTCTTGCGTGCACTGAGTGCAAGCGCCGCAACTATACGACCACCAAGAACAAGTCGAACATGCCTGATCGTATGGAGATCAAGAAGTATTGCCCCTGGTGCCGTCACCACACGCTGCACAAAGAGACTCGCTAGTCTCTAGTCACATACGCCAGTAGTTCAATTGGTAGAGCATCGGTCTCCAAAACCGAGTGTTGAGGGTTCGAGTCCTTCCTGGCGTGCCAGTCATTATTCCGTAAGCTCCCAATTGGGGGCTTACGGTTTACTCATGTATAAGCGCATTGCGCGGAGGTAACCCAAATGGCCAACAAGAAGAACAAGAAGAAGGCTCAGCAGCCGGCACCTGCCAACAACGCTGCCGCCAACTCCAAGGTTGAGGCCAAGAAGGCCGTTGCCAAGAAGAACGAGAAGGCTGCGAAGTCCAAGAAGAACGAGAAGCCTGGTTTCTTCGCCCGCACCAAGAAGTATTTCGCTTCGGTGAAGTCCGAGATGAAGCGTGTCACGTGGCCCGATAAGAAGGAGCTCGTGAACTACTCGGTCGTCGTTTGCGCTTCTCTGATCGTCGTCGGCGTCGTCATCGCTCTGCTCGATGCTGGCTTTGGCGAGGCTCTTGCTCTGTTCTCTGGATTGAGGGGCTAAACCATGTCTAAGCGTTGGTACGTCGTTCACACTTACTCTGGATACGAGAACCGCGTTAAGTCCGATCTCGAGCATCGCATCGAGACCATGGGCATGCAGGACCGTATCTTTGATATCGAGATTCCTATGGAGCGCGTCACCGAGATCAAAGAGGGTGGCAAGCGCGAGACCAAGGATTCCAAGATTTTCCCGGGTTATGTCCTGGTTCGCATGGAGATGGATGACGATGCGTGGACGTGTGTTCGCAACACGCCCGGTGTCACCGGTTTCCTGGGCGGCAATGGCAAGCCCGCTCCGCTTTCCCGCGACGAGTACAATAAGATGACTCGTCGTCCCGGTAAGGGCGATTCGCCCAAGCGCACCTCGGTTGATATTGAGGTCGGCACGTCCGTCCGCGTCACTGATGGCCCGCTTACCGACTTTGATGGCAAGGTCTCCGAGGTTAACACCGAGGCAGGCAAGCTGAAGGTCACCCTGATGATCTTTGGCCGTGAGACGCCGGTCGAGCTCGACTTTAACCAGGTCGCTGTCATCGCTTAAGTTTTCGTCCGTTCGCGCGAGCGTGCTTCTTCTGTGACTGCTCATCTCAGGAGTGCTTCTAACACGTGCGTGCTTACGATATAGCAAGTACTTCACACTCGTGATTCGAAAGGAATGACCATGGCTGAGAAGAAGGTTGCCAACGTCATTAAGCTCCAGATTCCTGCTGGTGCAGCTAACCCCGCTCCTCCCGTCGGCCCCGCCCTGGGCGCAGCTGGCGTAAACATCATGCAGTTCTGCCAGGCCTTTAACGCCGAGACGCAGGACAAGAAGGGCGACATCATCCCCGTTGAGATCACTGTCTTCGAGGATAAGTCCTTCTCCTTCATCACCAAGACCCCGCCGGCGGCTCACCTCATCAAGAAGGAGCTGAACCTCAAGTCTGGTTCCGCTAAGCCCCAGGCCGACAAGGTTGGTCAGCTCTCCCAGGAGCAGCTCACCAAGATCGCCGAGATCAAGATGCCGGACCTCAATGCCAACGACATTGACGCCGCCAAGAAGATCATCGCCGGTACCGCCCGTTCCATGGGCGTCACCATCGCTGAGTAGCGATTTCTTATGGTAACGGCGGGTGCTCCGACCGGGGCGCCCGTTAAATGTGTGCAATAGGGCACACGATACGATGTGGGAGGGCTCACGCCCGTTTAACCACAGGAGGTAATGCACATGGCTAAGCATGGTAAGAGCTATAACGCCGCTGCCGAGAAGATCGACCGCGCCACGCTCTACACCCCCCTTCAGGCTGCCAAGCTCATCAAGGAGCTCGACACCGCCAAGTTCGACGAGACCGTCGAGGCTCACTTCCGTCTGGGCATCGATACTCGTAAGGCTGACCAGAACATCCGTGGTTCCATCTCCCTGCCCCACGGCACCGGCAAGACCGTTCGTGTTGCCGTCTTCGCCGAGGGCGAGAAGGCCCGTGAGGCTGAGGCTGCCGGCGCCGACATCATCGGTTCCGACGAGCTCGTCGCCCAGATTCAGAAGGGCGAGATCAACTTCGACGCCGCTATCGCTACGCCGAACATGATGGCCAAGGTTGGCCGCATCGGTAAGATCCTTGGTCCCCGTGGCCTTATGCCGAACCCCAAGCTCGGCACCGTGACCATGGACGTCGCCAAGATGGTCTCCGAGCTCAAGGCTGGCCGCGTTGAGTACCGCGCCGACCGCTACGGCATCTGCCACGTGCCCCTGGGCAAGAAGTCCTTCTCTGAGCAGCAGCTCGTCGAGAACTACGCTGCCCTGTACACCGAGATTCTGCGCGTCAAGCCCTCTTCTGCTAAGGGCAAGTACGTCAAGTCCATCTCTGTGTCTTCCACCATGGGCCCTGGCGTCAAGGTCGATCCCGCTGTCCAGCGTGACTTCCTGGCTGAGTAACTGCTAGTTACTGCCTGAGTACAGCAAGCATTGCTAAAGAAACCCGGTTCTGCCTTGTGCAGGACCGGGTTTCTTGCTATCGCGTCAAAAGCACCATAAAGGGGACAGTGTCCCCTTTATGGTGGTTACCAGGGTGTTCTGGCTGTTGAAGACTCGATGGCTTCGTGGCGTTTGAGCTCGCGGCGCATGGTTTGTGAGTTGAGCCAAGCTGCTTGCCAGCCGCGGATGGGGTAGTGCGTCTGGTCGAGCTCAAACTGCGTATAGCCGCAGGCGTTGATGATCGTCGTTCCACACGCATGCTGCCGCTCGCGCTGAAAATCGTAACCGTAGCTTTGGTGTACATGCCCATGCACCATGTAGTCGGCCCCCCAGGACTCAAGCGCCGTGTTAAAGCACTCAAACCCTCGATGCGGCAGATCGTCCAAATCACCTACACCGGCGGCGGGTGCATGGGTAAGCAGAATGTCGCACCCGCCGACCATCCTAACCTTACGCGACAGCTTACGCATGCGCTTGGACATCTCGCGTTCGGTGTACATGTTGGCGCCGTCGCGATAACGCATGGACCCGCCAAGGCCCGCAATGCGAATCCCTCGGTACGTGTACACGCTGTCTTCTACGCAGATACATCCGCCCGGTGCATGACGTGCGTAGCGGTCATCGTGATTGCCGCGCACGTAGATGAGCGGTTTGTTGATGACCGTGACCAAAAACTCAAGATAGTCCGGGTCCAGATCGCCAGCGGACAAAATCAGGTCGACTCCCTCAAAGCGTTCCTTGCGAAAGCACTCCCAAAGGCATCGTTCTTCGGTATCGGCTATGGCAAGGATTTTCATAGGGCAGGGACTTTCGGCTCATCGTCGAGCTGCGGAATGGTGCCTACCACGTTGTCCGCCAGCCAATCCATCTCGACAATCTGCGTGCTCGGCAGCGGAGGGAAGCCTTCGATCTGTACCACGCCGTTCTGGCTGTGGAGCTCGCCGCCAAAGGGGTTGATGGATCCCTCAACAATGCCGTTGCGGAGCAACTGCACGAGTTTGCGCGTTTGGTAGGGTAGGCCCGGAGCGTAACGGATGTCGATAACGCCGGAGCTCATGCCATACCAGTAGTTGACGGCGCGCACTTGGTTGTCGTCGCTGGTCTCGTCCCATGTGCCGTGCAGAAGGCTTTTCACGATAAGCTCGTAGTAGCGCCCCCAGTTCCAGACGGGCATGGCGATGCCGGTAACCTTGCCATCGACCAAGCGGTGAAGCCCGTAGGCGGTGGGATCTTCCAGCGACTTTGACATATCGGCGCCGGTCATGACGCTCACGCCTTCGCGGCACATGGCCTCGGCGAGACCTCCGGCGGGCACATCGCCCCAGGTCAGGATAATTTGCGCGCGTGGGTCGAGCAGCGAGGCGCCAATCGCAAAGGCGTTGATCTCGCTGAGTGCGCCCGAGGCGAAGACCGACGCGTGGTAACCGATGCGGTGGTTGTCCGCCATGCTGGCCGCAAGGGCGCCCAGCAGAAACTTGGCCTCGTACATCTTGCCAAAGTACGAACGGACGCTTTGATGGGGAAGGCCGATAGAGCAGTTGAGGAACCGAACCCGGGGATACTCAACGGCAGCCCTGAGCGTGTATTCCATCAGGCGGTGCGAGGTCGAGAAGATGACGTTTGCTCCATGTTTGACAGCCGTTTCCACGGCGGCGTAGAACACATCCGGATCGTGACAGTCCTCGAACGCCTCGGTGCGCACGATACCGCCAAAGTGCTCATCGAGATACTGACGCCCTTGGTCGTGCAGGCTGTCCCAGCTCGACGTCGCACAGGGGAACTCATGGATAAAGGCGATGCGCAGGGGGTTGGCCGTCGAGTAGACGGTCTTGCCCATAAAGAAGTTGAGCACGCCAGAGGTGGACTTGGCGGGCGTCTCCTCCTCGTCGACGCTCGGTGCTTCGACAAGATCGACCTTGTCCTCGTCATTTTTGCCGGCAATGACCAGCTCGCGCCAGATCTTGCACAGGCGGTTTACGACGATATCCGTTGGCGTATCCAGCAGGCGGTCCTGGTTGTACACATTGAGGTAGACGAGCATGGCGTCGGCGGGCGTAATGTCCAGGTGATCGCCGCCTGCGCGAAGGTGGGCACGCTTAAAGAGCAGGAAAGTGTGGCGCAGGTAGTCGACCTTTTTCTGCGGCCATTTTTCGATAAGGTTCTGACCGAGCATCTTGGCGAGCGTCTCGTAGCTTCCCTCACGCGAGAACTCGATCTCGTATAGGGGGCAGACACGCCAAAACGCGCAGAATTCACCGTACAGGCGGCTTTCGACGGAATCCCATGTGCCGGGGTAGAGACGGGTGACCCTGGCCGAAACCGTTGGAGCGTCCAGGAATTTGAGGACACTGACGCGTTTGTTGCCTTCCTGGACATAGAACCGATGCATGAACTCGGTGACGATGATGGGGTCGCGATAGCCCTCGGTTACCTGGATGTCGTAGAGGTTGGACCACTTGCGGGCGAACTCGGTGCTAAACGGAAGCAGGGGCATAAAGTTACACGAAAAGGCGGACTGACGGCCCTTGGTGACCGTGCCGACGACCATTTCGAGCGGAATATCCCGCAGGCCGACATTCTCTCGCTGACCTAAGGGGAGCTGAGCAACCAAGCTATCGAGGTCCGTAAGGTATGGATGCTCGCTTTGGCTAATGGCGCGTCGACGTCCTTGCTCGCCGCGCTTGCGTGCTTGACGATAGGCCTCTTCCATGATGTTGCTCCCTTAGTCGTTTAAACAACTATATAAACCATGGTACCACGAATGAAAACCACTACAAAGATGCCTGTCCCCTTTGCGGTGGTTTAGGCGATGATGGGGGCGATGGCGCGGATGCAGGCGTCGGCTGCCGTGAAAGTAGTGCTGTCGTCGCTGACGATAAAGATGATCTTGCCCTTGATGCCAAAGTCGCCGATTTCGCTAAAGAGTACGTAGGGCTCCTTGTCAAAGCCCGAGATGGGAAGCACGGCGGCCTTGGTGGCGCTGGTCAGCTCGTCTGCCAGTGCGTCGAGCGAGGCCCACTTGGACGTGTCCTTTACGGCAACGGGCACGGCCACGCGCCCAAAGGGCATCAAATGCACGAGCGTGTTCTTGGAGATGTTGGAGTTGGGCACAATGATGGTCTGTCCACAGGCATCCTCAATCGTTGTATGGCGCCAAGTGATGTCTTGGACCACGCCGGATACGCCGCCGACCTCGATATTGTCGCCGGGTTTGATGATGCCCATAAAGGTCACTTGCATGCCGCCGATAAGGTTTGACAGCGTGTCCTGAAAGCCGAGCGAGATGGCGATGCCGCCGACGCCAAGAGCGGCGACGAGCGCGTTTGCGCTAATGCCAAAGCAGTTGTCGAGGATAAAGCTGCCGCCGATCATCCAAATGACGGCGCGCGCGATGTTGATGAAGATACTCGATGCCGGAAGCGGGTTATCGTCTCGGTTAAGCAGATGGTTCAGGGTCTTGGATACGACCTTGGCGGCGACGGCGGTGCCTATCGCCAAGATGACGGCCCAGATGATGTTGTGGACCCATCGTTGTGCAAAGAAATGAAGAATTGGCTCAAACAATTCCATGTAGGGAAACCTCCTAATGATCGTCCAACCATGATACCCACCAAGAAGCCCGTCCGATCAAATTCAGACGGGCTTCTGTGCTCGATATAAGGTTTACGCGGCGGGGCTGCAAGGCCCGGCGGTGTAGCTTAGCGTCGACGCTTCCAGATAATGCCGAGGATGATGACGATGATGCCGCCGATAAGGCACGCGCCAACTACTGCCAGCGTGCGGTCTCCCGTTGCGGCGAGCTTACCGCTCGTCTTCTTGGTGCTGACCTTCGTGGTCGTCGTGTCCGTCTTAGGCGAGGGCTTAGGCGTCAGGGCCGGTGTGGGCGTGGGGTCCACGGCTGCGGAGCCGAAGCTGATGGTGCCGGCGAGCCCGGCCATCTTGCTCTCCCAGCCGTTCTGCCCAATCAGCGCTCTTAGCGCCGCCTCGCACGTGCCCCACTCGGTGTACTTGGTGGCGTGTGCAAAGGTGGGAAAGTCGGCCGTGTTGGTAATGATGTAGTTGTTGGTTGCGACGGTATAGGTCTTGGCGGGGTCGAGCGTGCTGCCGTCCTTGGTGAGTGTGGCACTCACAATGCGCTTGCCTTCGGGCTGCGTCCAATCAATCGTCACGTTGATGCCGGCAAAGGAGAGAACGCTGCCAGAGTCATCGCGCCACTTGTACTTGTCTTGCGCCTCCTGCTCGGTATGGCCGGCTGCCACGTAGGCTTGCTGAAGCTCGTAGCTGTGATTGCACTCGTCGCTGATCTGCAGCGAGTGCTCGAGCGCTGCCAGGAAGTCCGCGCCGGTCATGGTCCAGGTCTCTACGGTGTTGCCGTAGGGCGAGATGGCGATGAGGTTGCCGGCGGTCACGTTGCCCGCCGCGATGCCGCC
>CABUVH010000023.1 GCA_902494935.1 uncultured Collinsella sp. | reverse complement strand
TAAAAAGCGGCGCATGCGAAAATCGTTACCGTTCCACAGCAAGTGGCAGCTTGCCGGGTCGCCATCACGGCCGGCGCGGCCCGCCTCTTGGTAGTATGCCTCGATACTCTCGGGCACGTTGTTGTGGATCACGTAGCGCACGTTGGGCTTGTCGATGCCCATGCCAAAGGCGTTGGTGGCAACCATCACCTGAATGTCGTCGTCGATAAAGGCACGCTGGCTCTGGCGGCGGGCGTCGTTGCCCATGCCGGCATGGTAGCGACCCACGCGAATGCCGCTGGGGCCCAGTGCCTCGGCAAGCTCGCCTGCCAGCGCATCGACCGTCTTGCGGGTCGAGCAATACACGATGCCGCTCTCGCCCGAATGCACAATCACATAGTCGCGCACCCAGGCGGTCTTGGCCTTGTCGCCCATCTCCTCGCAACCAAAGTAGAGGTTCTTGCGATCGAAGCCCGTCACCACCGTCGCGGGGTTTTGCAGGCCGAGCATTTGCTGAATGTCCGCGCGCACACGCTCGGTCGCCGTAGCGGTAAAGGCTGCCACGATAGGGCGCTGCGGCAGGGAATCAATGAACTCGCGAATCTGCAGGTAGGCGGGGCGGAAATCCTGGCCCCATTGGCTCACGCAGTGGGCCTCGTCAATGGCCACGAGCGGCACGCCGATGCCGCCTTCGGCCGCAGCTTCCTGCGCAAAGGCCAAAAAACGCGGCTCAAGCAAGCGCTCGGGCGCCACGTACATAAGCTGATAGCGGCCCTCGCGCGCCCGCTTGAGCACGGTGTTTTGCTGGGCCGGGGTAAGGCTGGAGTTGAGATAGCTGGGTCGCGCACCCGCCGCGAGCAACGCACGGGTCTGGTCCTCCATAAGCGACAGCAGCGGACTCACCACAAAGGTGATGCCGGGCAGCATGAGCGCGGGCACCTGGTAGCAAATGGACTTGCCGGCGCCCGTGGGCATAACACCCAACGCATCGCGACCGGCAAGGATCGCATCGACCATGCGGTCCTGTCCCGGGCGAAACGAGGTGTAGCCAAAATAGGCGCCGAGCGTGTCGAGCGCCATCTGCTGCATGCTATCGGTCATGGTTTCCTAACGTCCAAGTCATCTGCCGCCGATTATACGCCGCCACGCGGACCGGTGCCGCGCGGCTGCCGGCCACGGGCGATGCAATCCGAAGGGAACGAGCGTGGATTTTTGGACACTTTCTGGATGAGCGTGGATAATCTCCCACTTTGAGCCCGTCACCAAGCCAAAAACGGGAGATTTTCCACGCTCATTCTGCGGGTAGTCGATGTTTTGGCAATGTCAGCGAAAGCCCGCCAGAGCGAGCAAGGTGCCTTGAAACGAGGCGGCATTGACCTTCTGGTCATGCCGCCGAAGTTGAAAGGCAGATTGCCGCTTAGGGGCGTTTACAGCGTCGAGCCGTTACGCGGTTTGGTAAAACCGCGTAACCAAAGGAGCAGCGTCGACCGATCCGCCGTTCGTCAGAACGGCGGATCCAACCCTACATGACCATGACGTAGCGCGATCCCACGTAGTACTGCTTACCCATCAGAACCGGCTCGCCATTGGGACCGGTAAAGCTGGCACGCAGGTTGAGCAGCGGATCGTGCGGAGCAATGCCCAACTCGGCCGCCTGCTCGGTATTGGCACGAACGGCCTCGACCGTACGGTAGCCAACCGAGACAATCGGCGTTCCGCCAACACGCTCGACCTCGGCAAAAATCGACTTGTCCTCAAGATCGGCCGTCAACAGCTCACGGTAGGCGTCAAACGGCACAAAGATGTTCTCCTCAAAGATGGGCTCGCCGTCGGCCGTACGCACGCGCTTGATATGCAGCAGCAGCGCGTCCTTTTGCAGGCCAAAGAACTCCATCTCGTTTTGACGTGCCGGCACAATCTGGCGATCGACCACATGCGCGCCCGCCTTCATGCCGTTGCTGGCACACAGCGCGGTAAACGTCTGCAGCGTCGAAGCGTGGAACTGACGATTGATGTGCGGCGTGGAGACAAAGGTACCACGGCCCTGCTGCTTAACCAGGTAGCCATCGGAGCACAGCTCCTCGACGGCGCGGCGCACCGTAATGCGGCTCACGTCGTACTGCTCGGCTAGCTCAAGCTCGGACGGAATACGCTCCTTGGGTGCATAAACACCTTTCTCGATCGCATCCTTGATTTCATCGTAAATCTGCTGGTAAAGCGGTGCATTTTTGGGCGCGGGCATATCTGATCACTCTTATCGAAATATCGAAATAACTAATACGTATATAACGTCTAGTTTCATGTTACCTCATAATGATAAAACGATACACCCTCCCTACCAAAAAGCGACAGCTTCATTTTGGTAGGTTTTATCTGGGAAAACGAAAGCCCCTCGAAAGCAGCGAGGCTTTCGAGGGGCTCATACGGAAGGGTTGCGCCAGGCCGGCAAAATGCCAATACCCTACCTGCCGTCGTCCTGCTGCAAGCTATCCTGCTCGCTGAGGCGCGCCTGCCTGCTGGCCATGCGCGCGGGCTTGTCGGGATCAGGTACGGCCGTGGGCATGGGCTCGTCGACATGACCGCCCCACCAGCCGCCCACAAAGTTGAGCGTGTGGAACACATTGATCACGGCGCCGGGATCAATGTCGCACACCAGCTTGATAATGTCCTGGCTCTCGTAGGTCGAGACAACGGCGTGCAGCAGGTACATCTTTTCGCGGCTGTATCCGCCGATGACCTCGGCGCAGCTAATGCCGTGCTGAAAATGGTCAACATAGGCGGTCATGACCTCGTCCGCCTTGCGCGTCGTGATCTGTAGCGTAACGCGGTCGTAGCGACGATAGAAGCTGTCGATGGTCTTGGTCGAAATAAACTGGAACACGATGGAGTACGCTGCCTTGTCCCAGCCAAACATAAAGCCAAAGATCGCCAGGATAAAGCAGTTGAAACCAAAGATGACGCCCCAGATGGTCTTGCCCGTGTGGTTGGAGACCCACAGCGCGATAAAGTCGGTGCCGCCGGTGGATGCGCCGGACTTGAGCGCGATGGCAGCGCCCAGGCCCGAGACCACGCCGCCAAAAATGATGAGCATAATCTTATCGCCCAAAAACGGGGCGAAGTGAAAGATATTGAGGAACAGCGATGAGAGCACAACCTGCATCATCGAGAAGATGACGAAGCGTTTGCTAATGCCGCTCCAGCATAGGAGCGCCACGGGAATGTTGAGCGCGAGCATACCGAGCGAGATGTCGATGTGAACGCCGCCGAGCGAGGTAACGCGATCGAGCAGGACCGCGACGCCGGTGAGGCCGCTCGGAAGCAGGTCGGCGGGCTGAATGAACGCCTGGATCAGGAATGTCTGGAGAACGGCGGAAATTGTGACCGCCACGGCAGTGATGGCGCGGCGGACGATGGTAAGGCGGCCGAGCACGAGCACGCGGTCCGTGAGCTGATCGATGGCGTTCGCCACGTAGGCTCCTTTCGAAGGCAGATGTAGTTGTGGGGCATGTCCGCGATTGTAGCATGGGGCGTGCGGGGCCGCTTCAATTCACCCTCTCTCGACAACCAAAGCGGGACTAGCAACCCCCACGACCAAAGGCCTAAATTACAAGTGAGTAGACTTTTTACGATCTGGCGAGCACACCCAAAACCGCCAACTCTGTGACCTGCGGTTTTACAAAGGAAGATATGCATTGTGCTCGGCCTGCGCCAAAAAGTCTACTCACTTAGTCCGAATCGAAGCCATACGGATCAAAATCGAAACCAAATTGAGCCAGTCCACTGCAAAAAACGTTTGAACCCGTGCTTCTCGCGGCGGATTGACACTACAAAGCGGCCAAAATGTCGGTCAAATTATCGATAACGGCATCGGCTCGCGATTGATCGAGGTTGACGCCCTCGTGCGGACGCAGCGCCAGGACGCGGGCGCCGGAACGTTTGCCAGCCTCAATCCCCATAGGCGAATCCTCGATAACCAGGCACTCGGTAGGCTCCACCCCCAGCGCCTCCATGGCACGCAGGTAGATCTCGGGGTCGGGCTTAAACGCACTGCACTCGTGACCGCTGATGGTGTAGTCCAGCACATCGGCAATACCGGCGATATCCACTAGCTCGTCGATCAGCTCGCGATAGGACGAGCTTGCGATGACACACTTCACGCCGCGCTCGTGCAGCTCACGCATCACCGGCTCCGTCTGCTCGTTGAGAAGCTCGGCATACGGAACGGGGTGGTCCGGGCTGTAGACCTGCTTGTACTCCACGCGCAGGCGCTCGCGCAGCTCAACATCGTCGGGCACCAGCGCCTTCCAGATGGCGGGCTCGTTAGACCCCGAAAGATCGGGGATCTCGTCAAAGTGGAAGCCCTTCTCCTCCATAAACGCCACGCGACGACGGTTGTAGAACCACTCGGTATCGACCAGCACGCCGTCCATATCAAACAGCACTGCCTTGATCATACGCATCTCCTCCCACCTGCCAAAAAGGGACAGGTTTATTTTGGTAGGTTTTATCTGGGGTTTTGCGACACGACAGACACGCCCTCCCCAGAGCAAAAAAGGGGACGGGGCGCAAACCCCATCCCCTCTCAATCAACCCGTAAGGTCTACTTACTTGTGATTAGTAGGAAAGCTTCCACATGTAGCGACGCATGGTCAGCGGGTGCTGACGGGCCTCGGCGATCTGGTTGCCGTACTCGCGCATAACGGCGAGGTGCAGCAGCGGGTTGAAGTAGGTGATGACGCTCGCGGGCACGGCGTCAGCCAGGCCGTAGTCCTTGGAGTCGATCAGAGCGACCTTGGCGCCCATGCGCTCAAGGAAGGTGAGGGCGCGGGCGTCCATCGGACGGGTAGCGCCATCAGACATGAAGAAGACGTAGGGCTTACCCTCGGTGGAAACCTCGAACGGGCCGTGGAAGTACTCGCCGGTGTTGTAGGCGGCGGCGTCGATCCACTGCATCTCGGTGAACAGGAAGGCGGCGTGAGAATAAGCCATCTTCTCGGAGGCACCGGAAGCCATGAAGTAGATCATCTTGTCGTCCTTGAAGTCCTCGGCGAACTTCTTGGCGAGCTTCTTGCAGTGCTGAGCGGCGTTCTCGCAGAGATCGAAGATGTTGGTGAGGCCGGTGATCATGTCCTCGTAGTGGTCATAACCCTCGGTCTGCTGAAGAATCTCGAGAGCAAGAGCGATGGCGTAGCCGGGCTTCTCGCACTTGGCAGCGTAGTTGGCGTGGAAGCCGTGGACGATGACGTGGTCAGCGTCGACGGTCAGAGCGGAGCCAGCCTTGTTGGTGAGGGAGACGACCGGGCAGTTGTGCTTCTTGGCGGTCTTGTTGGCCTCGACGGTCTCGGGCGTGGAGCCACCGAGGGAGCAGGTGATCACGAAGGTGTGCTCGTTGACCCAAGAAGGCGTGTCGTAGTTGAACTCGTTAGCGGTGAAAATCTGAACGTTCAGCTTGTCCGTGTTGTTGGCCAGGAAGTACTTGGCGGGGTAAAGGTCGGACATGGAAGCACCGCAGCCGACGAAGGCGACGCTGTGAATCTCGTGGTTGGACAGGACGTCAGCGACGATCTGCTTAGGGAGGTTAAGGTCGATCTCGTACATCTGACACATTCCTTTCGATTTTTTGCGGCGCCACATTGCCGGACGCTCGCAGGGTTACCGTGATTTGGACCGAGTCGCCGGCCCGTTGAGGATGCGACAAGGGGACTGTCCCATTGTCGCATTTTGGGGATGGAAGCCTGCCTGGGGTATGGGATGCCAGGCAGGCCCCCGGGGGAAAGCGGTTAGGCGCTTGGTCGCGACTAGGCCAGGATGCCGGCCGCGGAGAGGGCGATGCCGCCCACGATGGCGATCACGAGAAGCCAACCGGTGTTGACGTTCTTCTTGATGAGCCAGTACATAAGGCCGGTGAGGCCGAGGGAAATCATCTGAGGCATCATGCCGTCCAGGATGTCCTGGATAACGACGGTGCCCTCAGCGAACTGCAGCGGGGTGGTGGCGCCGATCAGCGTAGCGATCATGCCGCCCACGGACATAAGACCCACGATGCCGCAGACATACATGAGCTTCTCCATGAGGTCGCCGCCCTGAAGCTTGCTCAGGTACTCGTGACCGCCCTGATAGCCCATCTTGGCTGCGAACCAAGTGATCAGCACGGAGGGCACGATGGAAATGAGCATGGCCAGGATCGGGCCCATGATGGAGCCCTGCTGAGCCAGCTGAACGCCCAGGCCAAAGGCGATAACGCGGATGGTGCCCTGGAAGAAGGAGTCACCGATGCCGGAAAGCGGACCCATAAGGGAGGTCTTGACCGCGTTGATCGAATCGGGATCGAAGTTCTCGGGATCCTTGGCGTACTCCTCCTCCATGGAGGCGGAGAGGCCCAGGATGAAAGCGCTCGTCTGCGGGGTGCAGTTGTAGAACGCCATGTGACGGTGGTAAGCCTCTTTCTTAGCAGCGAGCTGCTTGGGGTCGGACTCATCCGGATAGAGGCGATCGAGCGTGGGAACCATGCCGTAGAGGAAGCCCATGTTCATCTGACGCTCGTAGTTCCAAGAGGCCTGGATGGCCCAGGAGCGCCAGAAGAACTGGCTGACCTTCTTGTTCAGGGACACGTCCTTGGTTGCGGTTGCCATAGTGTGTTCCTCCTTAGTCTTCGTCGTCTTCGAGCGGATCGTAGTCGGAATCGACACCGGCGGCTGCATGGGAACCGTTGAACTTGAAGCCCATGAAGACGACAGCCAGGCACACACCGATCAGAGCGACCGCGATGACGGACAGGTTGAGGTAAGCGGCGAGCAGGAAACCGATGAACAGGAACGGAGTCATACCCTTCTTGATCATCATGGTGAGCAGCAGGGCCAAGCCGTAGGCGGTCATGATCTTGGTCGAAACGTTAAGACCAGTGGACAGCCACTCGGGAACCATGTTGACGATGGCCTGAACCAGGTCGGTGCCAACAAAGACGGCGAGGAAGATCGGCAGGAAGTACATAATGGCGTACAGACCGGAGCCGGCGCAGATGTGCATACGGTAGGCGGTCTTGAACTTTCCGTTATCGATCGCGCTATCTGCCACATGGGTGAGGGCGGCGATGATGGAACGGAACACGATGCCGAGGAGCTGACCCAGGACGGCGACCGGGATGGCGATCGTCATGGCGGTCTCGGCGGAAGCATCGGTCAGGCACGCAAAGGCAGCGGCCACGATGCCGCCCAGGACCATATCGGGCGGAACGGCGGCGCCGACCTGCACCAGGCCCATGGACACGAGCTCGACGGCGGCACCGACGGCAAGGCCGGTGGGCACATCGCCCAGCAGCAGACCGACGAGCGTAGCGCCAACGAGGGGCTGCTCGAAGTTAAGACGACCGAGCAGGCGGGAGTCCCACATGCAGAACACGCCGACGAGGCCGACGAGCACCGCACTGATGAACGTATTCATACCCTTCTCCTTTCAGTCAGGCAAAAGCCTGGTTGATTACAGCTTGGCGTCGATGTCGACGCTCTGATACGTAGGGGTCTGCTGGACATAGAGCTTGATGCCCATGTCGAGCAGCTGGTTGACGTCGGCCTTCTGGGTGGCGTCGAGGAAGACGGAGCTGTCCTTGCCGCCGACCTGATCGGCACCGTCGTGGTTGGCGGTGGCGCCCAGGTTGATGGCGTCGAGCTTGTAGCCCTGGCAGAACTGCAGCATCTCGGCCGTGTTGCCAAAGACGAACATGACACGCTCGCCGAGGGTGTTGAGCTTGTCCATCTTGGCGAGGGCACGCTCGACGGTGAAGACGTTCAGGCGCACGCCCTGAGGCTTGGCCAGCTTAAGAGCGCCCTTCTTGATGTCATCGTTGGCGGCAGCGTTGTCGACGACGATGATGCGCTCGGCCTGAACCTTGGTGGTCCAGGTAAAGACGACCTGGCCGTGCAGCAGACGGTAGTCAAGACGTGCGAGGACGATCTTGGCGGGACCGGAGCTGTGACGGGACGCCTTGGCCTTCTTGGCGGGAGCCGCGGCAGCCTCGACCGGTGCGTTGGGGTTGGTCAGACCGGTGCGGGCCTCGTTGATGAGGGCTGCGAGCTCGGCGCCCTTGACGGGGACGGGGCTCATAGCGAGCGTCAGTGCCAGCGGAATGTTGAAACCGCTGACAACCGTGAACTTCGTGCCGTTCTTGGAAAGCTCGACCATGCTGTTGTTGACCGAGCTGCCGAGCATATCGGTCAACACATAGACGGTGTCGTCCGCGTTGAACGTGGCGATCATGGCGTCCACCTTATTGGTGATGGGCTCCTTGTCGTCACGAGCAAGCGACACGACGTGGACGTTCGACACGTCGCCGAGAACCATCTCGAGCGTGTCTTTGGCGCCTGCGGCCAGGCCGCCATGAGATGCGAGAATGATCTGATTCATCTTGCCTCCTCCTTTTCGTTATGGTCATTATAACGTCTTATACGTTGCTTATATTGCTAATTAGTATAAAGACCGTTCGCGGGTGAAAATCGACCGTTGGCGGGTTTAACGCAATCGAAACGTTGGTGCAGGGTAGGTCGGCGCTGTCTTGGCGACGCCCGATCAGACGCCTCGCCAATCCCCTATCGCACGAAGTACCAGAGGCTTTCCTGCACGGTGGGCTCCAGCGCGATGCCAGTGCGTTCCTTAAACAGATCCATGTCCTGCGATTTCTCCGTCCACCACGCGTTGGGCTTAAAGGTCATGCTCTCAACGACATGACCGACAAACACGCTGTTGCGCAGCTTGGAGAAGTCGGTATTCATGATCAGGATGGACGCGAGCACCAGCACAATGCCCAGAACCTTGATCGCGCCGGCGGGCTCGGCATAGACACCAATGCCCACCAGTACGGTGACGACCGTCTCGAAAGACATTACGACGGGAACTTTCGATGTCTCGAGCCCCATGGACAGACCCTGCATATATAAGATGTAAGCCACGGCTGTGGGGATGAGTCCAAAGCCAAGGAACAGCAGCAGCAGCTGTGGCGACATCGCCGCGGCGACATCCGGCCATGGAGCCGCGATAGCTGCCATAACCGCACCGCCAAAAACAAAGCCCCAAAACGTGACAGCCAGCGGGTGGACCGTCTTGGTTGCTATCCGGCTAAACACCGCGAGCGACGCCCCACAAAGGCCTGCAATCACGCCCGACGTGACGCCCCAAACCGAAAAATGGAAACCGGAAAGGTCGCCATTGGTCACTGCAAGTACACAGCCAACGATGTTGAAGACAATGGCAACGAGCTTGTTGGGGGTCACGTCCTCGCGATAAAGCACGCGACCGAGCATGACGCCAAACACCGGCGAGGTGTAGAGCAGCACCGAGGCCGTGGACATGCCCACCTCGCCCATGCACTCGTAATAGCAGGTGTTGGCGGCGGCCAAACCGACGATACCGACAAGCGCGCAGGGAACAAGCTCTTTAGGGCTTGCCTTGAACAGGGCCAGCGGACCCTGAGCCACGGTAGACCCCTCACCCGGACGGCAGCCCATAAACATCAGGACCGGCGCCAAGATAAGCGCTCCGACCAACAAGCGAAAGGCAGCCATGCTCTGGGACGAGACGCCCATGGCCGAGATGCCGTTTACAAAGATTCCGATGCTGCCCCACATAAGCGCGGCGACCAGCACCAGCACATAGCCCAGATTGCTTTTCTTCAACGCAGCCTCCTCGGTATTGTTTCCAATATGTTTCACACTACGTTATAGTCGTTATATACATTTTTCAAGACACAAATCGGTGAGCGGAAAATCTGTTTCCCCACATACTCATTGGGTAGTCATTGGGGACGTTCTTAAATGACTAGTCGTTGGTTGAGCATAAGTCAGCGAGCGGGTCGCATTTGAGGCAAGGTGGTGTGAAACGAAAGGGCGCTGACCTTCTGGTCGCGCCCTTGAAGTTGAACGCCAGATTGTCCAAATGCGGCCCGCGCAGCGTCGAGCCGTTACGCAGTTCGGTAGAACGGCGTAACTAATACTCAAGCTTCCACATGTAGCGGCGCGTCATGTAGTCCTTGTGGGTGACGGCAGAGAGCGCACGCATGTACACGTTGTTGAGAATCGGGGCAAAGATCAGGTGGTTGAAGTATTCGCTCACGCTGTCCTTGATGTCATTGAGGCCGAGCTCCTTGGCGTCGAGCTGATAGACGCGCTCGCCACCGTACTGGTTGACGAAGCGGATGCCGCGCTCGTCGTTGCAGCGGCTGCGGCCGACGCTGATGAGCTGGAACAGCGAGGTGCGCTTGTCCAGAATCTCGAAGGGGCCGTGGAAGAAGTCGCAGGTGTTGATGGTGCAGGAGTCGATCTGCAGCATCTCCTGCACGTTGCAGATGCTAAAGACGTAGGCGGCACCAAAGAGCGGGCCCTGAGCCATGACGTTGATGCAGGGCTTGTCGGCGTTCTGCTCGGCCCACTTGGCAGCAAGCGGACGAGTATACTCGACGGCCTTGCGATAGATGGGATCGATCAGGTCGAAGGCGGCCATGGCGGTCTCGTACTCGGCATAACCCTCGGTCTGCTGCGTGAGCTCCATGGCGATCATGGTCACGACGGCGGAGTTGGTACGGCCCATGCAGGACTCGTCGACGGCCAGGCTGTCATACTGGATCTTGTAGTCGCAGACCTCGGTGAGGCCGGACTCGTCGACATAGATAGCGATGGTGCTGGCACCGTGATCCTTGGCGACCTGGGCGGCGACGATGGTCTCCTTGGTGCCGCGCATGGACACGACGACGGCCAGGGTGTTCTCATTGATGTAGGCAGGGGTTGCGTGCACGAACTCGTTGCTGGTGTAGCTGGAGCTCACGACCTGCGTGGCCTCGTGCTCCATAAAGTACTGGGCAGGATAGTTACCGCCGTTGGATCCGCCGGCGCCAATCCACACGACGCGCTTGATGCCGCCCTTGTCAGCCTTGTCAGCCAAAACCTGGGAGACGACGTCCTTAACCTGTTCCTGAGTAGTCATCGTGCATCAGCCTTTCTTCTCGTTTGATGCTCTCGATGGCATACAAGTTACATACATGTTTTGACTATGTCGACTAGTTGTATGCTATATTTATCTTAGAAATTTTGCTGATGCGGTTTTCGATAACTAGTTACCAGCGGTTTTGTTGTTGTATTGGATACATGCTTAATTAGATTCGCATACAGGTTAGATACAGGTTGACCACATGAACGCTTCGTCTAAAAAGAAACTGGCCCAATACGAGCGCTTGGCGGGCATGCTGCGCGACCGCATCGCCGCCGGCATCTACGCACGCGGAGACAAGCTGCCGTCCGAGATGGAACTCATGGACGAATCGGGGCTGTCGCGCAGCACCGTGCGCCATGCCCTTAAGGTGCTCGTTGATGAGGGTCTGGTTCGCACCGAGCGCGGGCGCGGCGCCTTTGTGGCCGACACGCCCGCGCTCCACGAGAACAACCTGGTGTTTTCGAGCTATACCAAGCAGGTCGAAGGCCAGGGCATGAAGCCCACCACGCGCACCGTGGACTCAGGCTTTGCCAAGGCGGCCGGCAGCATAGCTAAGTTCTTTGACGCCGCCGTGGGCAGCAAGCTCGTCAAACTTGTCCGCCTGCGTTATCTGGACGATGCGCCACTGTGCCTGGAAACCACCTATCTACCACCGAGCTTTGAGGCACTCATCGATCGCGATATCAACGGTTCGCTCTACGCCACGCTGCGCCAAGAATTCCATCGCGCGCCGGCACAGGGACATAAGACCTTTGAGGTGTGCTATGCCTCGCAAAACGAGGCGTTTTTGCTCAACGTTGAGCGCGGGCAGGCGCTGATCCTGATCACCGACTACGTCTACGACACCGACGGCCGCCCGCTCCATGTCTCCAAGCGCATCCAGCGCACCGACCGCGCCAAATACACCGAGCCCATCGGCTAACCTGCCAAAACCACCACAAAGAGGACAGGCACCTTCGTGGTGGTTTTAGGCGAGGAGATCGGGGAACCAGGTTGGCTTAGGCTGGTTGGGCGTGCGCTCGGCAAGGACCAGCTCCATCCAGCACATGTCGTACCAGCGGCCGAACTTTTGGGCGCAGCGGTCAAAGGCGCCCACCAGGCGGTAGCCCATATGGGCATGGAAATCCTGACTGTTGTGCGTTAGATACTCGTCGTCCTTGTCGTGCGGCACGGCAATGAGCGCGCACATGTTGGTGATGCCCATCGCGATCAGGCATTGCTTGAGCGCGTCGTGCAACTTGCGGCCCAGCCCGCCGTGGCGCACGTCGCGCGCCAGGTAGATCGATGTCTCGACCGACCAGTCGTATGCCTCGCGGCTGTTGAGCGGACTCACATAGGCATAGCCTACCGGACGCCCGTCCAGCTCCATTACCAGATACGGATAGCGCCTGAGCGTACGCTCGATGCGCCCGGCGAACTCCTCAACGCTCGGCACCTCGTATTCGCAGGTAATCGCCGTCTGGCGCACATACGGCTCATAGATGGCAAGCAACGACGGTGCGTCTTCGGGCGTCGCCAGGCGGATCGTCGGCTCGGACATCTCGGTCATACAACCCCTCCCCCTCAAAAAGCAAAGACCGCCCCACACCAAATCCAAGTGCAAGGCGGCCCCTCGTCATCACATCAACCTACAGGACAGCCGCCAGCGCGTCGATGTCCTTCTGCGTCGTGGCCCAGCTGGTGCAAAAGCGCACCACCGTGTGGGTCTCGTCGTACTTTTCCCAGTACTCAATCGAGGCATGCTCGCGAATGCGGGCCATGTCCTCGTTGGGCAGAATCACGAACTGCTGGTTGGTCGGCGTCTCCAAGAAGAACTGGTAGCCGCGCTCGTGCAGCACGCGACGAAGCGCCTGAGCGGTCTCAATCGCCTGGCGACCAATCTCAAAATACAGGCCATCGGTAAAGAGCGCCTCAAACTGCACGCCCGTCAGGCGACCCTTGGCCAGCAACGCACCGTGCTGCTTAATGCGCGGAATGGGATGCGCCGGAGCGCGCATGCCGCAAAACACCACGGCCTCGCCGCAAAGCGCGCCGCACTTGGTGCCGCCGATGTAGAACACGTCACACAGCTGCGCCAGCTCGGGCAGGGTAATGTCGCACTCATCGGCCGCCAGCGCATAGGCCAGGCGGGCGCCATCCACAAACAGCGGAATCTCGCGCTTCTGGCACACCGCGTGAATCGCCGCGAGCTCGGCCTTGGAGTACAGCGTGCCGTACTCGGTCGATAGGCTCACATACACGGCACCCGGGAACACCGTGTGCTCGTAGCTCTCGTTTTCGTAGAACACCTGGATATAGTTCTCGAGGTCCTCGGCGTGCATCTTGCCCTCGTAGCCGGGAATGGTGAGCACCTTGTGGCCGCCAAACTCGATAGCGCCCGCCTCATGGCAGGCGACGTGGCCAGTCTCAGCAGCAACGACGCCCTCGTACGGCGCGAGCAGCATGTCGATCACCGTTGCGTTGGCCTGCGTGCCGCCCACTAGAAAAAACACGTCGGCATCGGGGGCCTGGCAAGCCTCGCGAATAAGTTGCTTGGCGCGCTCGGTGTGCGCATCGGTACCGTAGCCGGGCTGCGGCTCCATGTTGGTGTCGACGAGTGCCTGCAGCACTGCCGGATGTGCGCCGTGGGAATAATCGTTGTTAAACGCGAGCATGGCGATCCTCTCTAGCCGGGCACGAGCCCGATGATTCAAACGGGGCTATTGTACGCCGTTGGGATAGGCAATGCGCGCGGCAAGGCACTCAAGCGCCAGCACCAGGGCAAAGCCACAGCTCACGTCGCTCAAAAAGTGAGCTCCAATCACGATACGACCAAAGGCGACGAGCGCCGCGACCACAGCCGCCATCCAAAAGACCACCCGGCGGCGCGACGGCTTTTCCTTAAAGGCCGCCGCGGGAAGCCCGGCGAGCATAAGGCCGATCGCCGCATGCGCGGTGTGCCCGCTCGCGAACGACTTGAACCCGTCCTTGATCACGCCGGCGGCGATATAGGTCCACTTGTCGGGATTGCCGATCACCCACCACGGCTGAAACTCGAGCCCCTGCGTCACCTCGATCACGCGCATGCGCGGGCGCGACCACAGCGGCTTGACGATCACGTTGAGAATAATGGCCTGAGCGACCCACACGGCAAGTACCATCAACGCCCAGCGCGTAAGCTCGTCGGGCGCGGTGTCGCGCGTAAGGCGATAGGCAATAACGTTAACCGCAATGACCAGCACAAACGTCAGCACCAGCTGAAACGCGATGAGCTTGCCGCCGACGCGCAGCGATCCGATAATCTCGTAGCCGACCAGACCCATGTTGATCAAAACGCCCAGCGCAGCGAGCCATTTGCTCCCCCTGGAATCGGGGCGTGCCGAGCGCACGAGCATAACGCCCGCGATGCTCGCCGTCAGCTCGAACGGCAGCTCGCCGGCCGCCTCGACAAAGCGACCGTACATGCTGCCGATGTTGAACAGCGCGCTCGAAATCTGATAGTCGAAGAAACTGCCCACGCCCAGACAAAGGCACAGGACAACCGCGATAATGGCGACATCTTTCTTATAGATGTATCCGAACATGCTTTCCTTTCGATGGAGCCAGATTGCCCAAACGGGGCGTTTGCAGCGTCGACCCGTTAGTCGTCGTCGCTCGCACCCAACTGCTGCAACAGCATGAGTGCCGCGGCCACGGGGCCGGTACCGTCGTTGGCGTCGAGACCGCGACCCAGGCCGCTGCCCGCGCCGGCGCCCGCCTTGTAGGGCACCGACAGTTTGCGGCTCTTGGGGAAGTTCACCGCGCCATAGCGGGTCTTTAGCTCAAAGGCCACCTTCTTGGGCACGTCGACGCCCAAAAACGTGATGCGACCGCCGCTGAGCGTGACGCTCTCGAGCCCCAGGCGCTCGCCGCGAATGCGGATTCGCGCGCGATTGAACAGGTTGAGTCCTGCCAACGGCAGCTCGCCATGCGCGGCCTCGGTCTCTTCCTGCACCTCATCGATGCTCTCCAGGTCCTCGGCCGCTGCGAGCTTACGGTACACGAGCACGCGCTGATCCACCGCCGGCAGGTACTCCTCGGACAAGAAGTAATCGGCCGGCAGGTTGATGCCCACGCTCGCCGCCTCCACGCCGGCATCGTCATCGCCGCGCGCCTCGGCCACTGCCTGGCCCAGCATCTGCGTAAACAGGTCAAAGCCCACGCTCGACAGGTTGCCGTGCTGCTCGGCGCCCATAAGCGAGCCGGCGCCGCGGATCTCCAGGTCGCGCATGGCAATGCGCATGCCGCTGCCCAGGTCCTGGAACTCGGAAAGTGCGGTCAGGCGCGCCGTCGCCTCCTCGGTGAGTGGCAGCTCGCCCGGGAACATAAAGTACGCGTAGGCCTGCGTGGCAGAGCGACCCACACGACCCTTGAGCTGGTAGAGCTGCGCCAGGCCCAGACGCTGCGAATCCTCGATGATCAGCGTGTTGGCGGTCGCGTTGTCGATGCCGCTCTCCACGATGGTCGTGGCGATGAGCACGTCGATCTTTTTGGTCGCGAACTCGATCATCACGTCCTCGACCTCGCGCGGGCTCATCTTGCCGTGCGCCACGCCCACGCGCGCCTCGGGCGCGGCCTCGTGTACGCGCGCCACGGCGTCGTCGATGGTCTTGACGCGGTTGGACACGTAATACACCTGACCGCCGCGGCCCACCTCCAGGCGAATCGCCGCGCTCACCACATCGGGGTCGTACTCCCCCACGTGCACGATCACGGGACGACGCCCAGTCGGCGGCGTCGTGATCAGGCTCATGTCGCGCACGCCGCTCGTGGCCATCTGCATGGTTCGCGGAATAGGCGTTGCCGAAAGCGTGAGCACGTCAATCTGCTCGCGCAGGTTCTTGAGCTGCTCCTTGTGCTGCACGCCAAAGCGCTGCTCCTCGTCGATGATCACCAGGCCCAGGTTCTTGGGGTTCACGTCGGCCGAAAGCAGACGATGCGTGCCGATGAGCACGTCGATCGTGCCCTCGGCAAACGCCTTGAGCGCGCGCTTTTGCTGCGCCGGGGTGCGGAAGCGGCTGAGCACTTCGACCTCGAGGCCAAACGGGGCAAAGCGCTCAAAGAACGTCTCGTAGTGCTGCTGGGCCAGAATGGTCGTGGGGCAGAGCACCATGACTTGGCGGCCGGAGTCCACGCACTTAAACGCCGCGCGCAGGGCAACCTCGGTCTTGCCAAAACCCACGTCGCCGCACAGCAGGCGGTCCATGGGCTTGGGCGCCTCCATATCGGCCTTAATGTCGGCGATGGCCTCCAGCTGGTCGCGCGTCTCGTCGTAAGGAAAGCTCTCCTCCATCTCGATCTGCTCGGGCGTGTCAGGCGGGCAGGCGATACCCACGATTGATGAGCGGCGCGTATACAGGTCGACCAGGTCAAACGCCAGCTTTTTGGCGTTCTTGCGCGCCTTGTTGGTGGCGCGCGTCCAGTCGGCTGTGTTGAGCCTGGTCAGGCGCGGTTTGTCGCCGTCGGGGCCAACATAGCGCGTGATACGGTCGACCTGCTCGAGCGGCACGTAGAGCTTGTCGCCGTCGGCATATTCCAGCAAAAAGTAGTCGCGCTCTTTGCCGCCCACTTCCTGACGCGCAATCTCGCTAAAGAGTGCGATGCCGTGAGTGGCGTGCACCACGTAGTCGCCCGGCTTAAACGGGAAGGTGATCTGCGTAATGTCCACCTTGCGGCGGCTGCGCGCGCGGTTGGCATCCATACGGGCGTTGAGGTCGGCGATCGAGAACACGGCCAGGTTAGCATCGGGCACCACCACGCCCTGCGGCAGGGCGGCATCGACAAAGGTCACGCGCCCGCGCGAGATGGTGGGCACGGCGGCACCGGCGGCAGCCTGGGCCGCGCCCGCCTC
>CABUVH010000022.1 GCA_902494935.1 uncultured Collinsella sp. | reverse complement strand
GGCCGGACCCGTTGTTCGCGTGTTTTGCTGGGGGAGTCGCTGTGGCGACGAGGTTCACTGGCTTACTTTTCCTGTTCGCGCAGCCCCTTCGCCAAGGCTATGTTGGACAGTTTGAGTTCGCCATTCGTTACCGTAACAGCAAGCGAGTGGCCGAACTTCTCGCAGACGCGTGTCGTGAGTGCGGTACCGTCGAGGTAGAGGACGAGGATGTTGTCGTCAACGATGAGCTGCAGGTGGTAAGAACGCCCGGACTCGAGCCAGACTGGCCTCCAAAGCCCCTTATCCATTACGCGGAACCACTTGTAACAGGGGCTCTTGTCGAACGAGAGCCGATTCGCGTCGAGGTCGAAGCGGTATTCGTACGACTCGTCGGTCTCGAGATTCTTGTAGGCTCGAATTGAGAAGTCGCAAGCGTCCCTGAACGTCACGTCTGCCTCGAAGCAGAAGATCTCGCCTGCGTTTTCGGTGATTACGCACTCCGTTCGTTCGTGGTCTCCGCGAAGCTCGATATCCGGGACGGCATCAGGGCACTCGAACGCATCCTTTATGCTTTGGGGAGGGCGAACGCCGAGGGTGCCATTGGGGCGCTGGTACACCTCATGGGGCATAAACGAGCCACCCCAAAGCCAGTTGGCCCGGTCATCGTCGTTCTCGCGCGTGGGGACCCAGCCGGACAGAATCCTGCGCGATCCGTCGAAGGCGGTCCGTCCGGCGTAATACGCCCTCCCGTCGAAGGCGTCATCTCTCGGCTTCTCCCACGGACCGTAGAGATCGCGGCTCATGCGGTAGACGATCTTGTTCTCGTCGCTGTACTCAGAGTAGACCAGGTACCACCAATCGCCAATTTTAAAAATGTCTGGCATTTCGAACATGGTGTAGAGGCCGGGGGCCCAGAAGTCGCCCTTGAACTGCCAGTGCTCGAGGTCCTTCGACGTAAAGTGAACGAGCCTGCCAGTTTGGAGGGTTTTGGAGGGGTCGTCTCCCTTACGCGTGCCCAGTACGAGGAGGTATTCCTTCCGGTCGTCATCCCATATTACGAAAGGGTCGCGCCAGTTGCGCCCATCGTATCCTGGCTGAGGCGTGAGCTCTACTGCAACGCCCGTCTTTTTCCACGTCGCATAATCATCCGAGCAGGCCTTCGCCTGCATGAGCACCTGGGACGTTTTGCCTTCTCGCAGGTAGTTGCGGTTGAACCCGGTATAGAAAGCGCGTACCTCCCCTTTTGCCTCGTAAACGGTTCCGGCGTAGATAAACTGGTCTTGGTCGTCTTCTCCGCCGTGGGGGATCGCCGTTCCGTGTTCCTGGTACGTCACGAAGTCCTGGGTGGTCGCGAGCGACCACCCAAAGGGCTGTCCTTCGGCAAGCGGAGCGGGGTCGCGCGTGTCACGCTGGTGGTATAGATAGAACGTGCCGTCCTTGCCGAAGGGCATGACGTCTCCCACCCACACGTCCTTCGGTTGGTAGAACAGGTGCTGGTTATTGGTCGGGACTTTGCGCATGTCTCGTCCTCCTTACTGTCGCGTCTTTCCTATTCGTCTTCTTCGTCAACGTCCGGAGTAAGATCTCCGAGGTAGACGAGCTGCTCTTTGGCTTGGGTGACGACATGCCTCACCACATCGGGAGTAAGCTGTCCGGCGTGGAGCGAGAGCTCGAGGGCCACGGGAAGGTTTACGCCGGTCACTATGAACGCGCCTCGCGGAGCCGAGCAGGCTACGAGCTGGTTTACGCTGCCCTGAAGGATGTCGGTGAGAACGAGGGTCTCGTCATCTTCGGCGATGCCCTCGAATGCGCTGGCGAGCTTCTCCTCGAGCGGGGTTTCGTCTGTAAACGCGCAGACAACCCTGATGTCGTGCCCCGGTCCTATGATGGCCTTGAGCGTGTCTCCGAGTCCGGCTGCCAGGCCGTAGTGCGATGCAATGATGATGTGCCTCATAATGCGTCCTTTGTGGGTTGGTCTAGCCCTAGGCTAGGCAGCAAGAATGCCGAAAGCCGCGCACACCCACGAGATGATGAGGATGCCGAGGACAATCTTGTTGATGCTGACCTTGCGCTTGACGAGGGCGTAGACGATGGCTGTGGCTATTACGGGCAGCATGCCGACCATGATTTGGTCGAGGATGCCCGTCTGGACGTCGAGCGTGACGTCACCCATGGTGAACGTGAGACCACACGAGACCTTGATGACGGTGGGGATGAGGATGGCGAAGATCGTATCGCCGACTCCTGAGAGGGAGCCCATGAGGCCAATCTTAAGGTCTTGGACCGCGTCGATGGCGTCATTGTGCCCCTTGTCCTCCAAGGCTAGGCCGGCGCCGAGGAGCAGGCCGCTTACCTGGGGAGTCGCATTGTAATAGCGATAGGTGCTCAGAAGTGACCTGCGGTAGCCCTCCTCGTCTCCTGCATAGATCTTGCGCAGGGCGGGTTCGGTTGCGAACATGACCGCCGGGGCACACTGGGACTCATAGTTATAGATGGACGCGCCGAGCATCCAGCGGCGGCCGCAACGGTCGAGATCGGAAACGGTGAGGACTGGCTGGTACGTTCCGTCTGCCAGGCGGGTTGGCGCTTCGTTTGCCTTGGTGGCGTTAACTTCGTTACTCATCTTCCAGACCTCCAGCGTCGAGGGCGTTTACGGACGGATTGCTGTGCGACTTGTAGTACTCGATGGCCGCGGCGGCACCGAGCAGGGCAATGGGGAGAATGCTTATCTGCAGGTAGGCGGCCAGAACGAAGCCAACGATGGCGTAGGCGATGAATTTCTTCATTGGCATGAAGGACAGAAGCATCGCAAGGCCGACGACGGGGAGGATACCGGCGGCGATGGAGAGGCCGGTCGTGAACCAGGAGGGCATGACGGAGAGGAAAGCGTTGACGGCATCGGCGCCAAAGAGCAGTACGGCAAACGTGGGGATGGCCGCCGTAAGGCCATAGAAGACCGGACCGAGGAAAAGTACGCTCTTCATCTGCGAGTACTTGCCCTCTTCGGCAAAGCGCTGCGAGGTACGCCCGAGGAAGCCGTTTGCCGTCTTGGCGATGACGTCGAGCTGAAGGCCGAGCATGCCGACTGCGATTCCGGCGGCAACGCCGACGCTCGCCTCCTGACCCGAGGTGATGGCAACGACGGCGCCAATGATGGCGGCAGTGGGATAGTCGGGGACGGAGGCTCCTCCCATGGCCGCCACGCCCAGGCTCATGAGTTGGACGATGGCGCCGACGGCGAGGCCGGTTACGGGGTCGCCGAGCGCAAGTCCGACGAACCATGCTGGCGTGACGGACATGTTCGTGAGAATTTGTCCCGCGTTCTTCTCGGCTCCGTAGATGAAGGCGATGAGTGTAACGACGGCTATCTGGATGATGGATGGTGTCATAAGTTCACTCCCTTGCTAAAGCGTGATGATGCTGGAGAGCTCTACGGGCTTGTCGGCCGGCACATAGCGAACGGTGATGTCGCAGCCGGTGCCAGCAATCGCTCGATATGCGGGCAGCTCGTCTTTGGTGACGTAGGCGCGACTGCTCACCTGGACGGCGTCTGACCCCTCTTCGGGAAAGACTGTGCCTCCGACCACGAGTGTGGGAACAACCTGGCCCGTCTGTATGACGTCGAGGATGGTCTGGGGGTCTCGCGCCACGATGAAGACCGTGTGGTCGTCGTACTTGCCCGCCCGATAGTTCGTGAGAGCCGTCTCCTTGTTGATAATGGAGAGGGCGACTCCCGAGGGCTTTGCCATCCGCATGGCGGCCTTCTTGGTCGGGTCGTTGGCGACGATGTCATCGATGACCATGAGACGCTGCGGACGGAACTCGGGTACCCACTGGGTTGCCACTATGCCGTGTAGCAGGCGGTTGTCGATGCGTGCTGCGATGATGCTCATGTGATGTTGGCTTCCTTCCTTTGCTTGCGTGACGCGTTTCGGCATGGCCTGTGCCGAAGCGCGTCATTCGTCCTGCCGGGCCGCGGACCCGTCGTTCAGCGTGGCCTGCCTGCGCGGGGCATGCCGGGAATTGATGTAGTCGTATGCGTAGGCGATCTCCGCGACGGGGACCTCCACGTGGTAATGGGCGGAAATGTCAGAGAAGCTCGTGCGGAATGCGATCGAGGTAGGCTCTGTGTCTCGGGGATGTTCATGCGGCTGGTCCTCCTTTCGCCACACACCTTACGGGCGGGGTGGTGCGCGGAACGGGTTGGCGCCAGTGTTTCGTCACGGGCGCGTGCGCTTCGGCACTCCATGCTACATCTGAGTGGCATATGGCGACTTCTCGACACTCGCGCTCGACACAGCGAGCGGAAATGGCGCTGCCTGCCGAGCGCCTCGCGGGCGCATCCCGACCGCAGAAGTGAGCGCGAAGGCTCGTCGAAGTGCTGGGTGGGGGACCGGCGGTCTGGATACGCGGTTTCGTTCGGCGAAGGCGGCGAGGCGAATGGCATGGCGAACGTACGGGTTTGACGTGAACGGGTTGCCCGTGGCGGCGTGGTATCGGGAGGAGACGGTCGAGCAGGTGCTCGCGCCGCTGCTCGCCCGTCTCGCGCGCTCGCATCAGGAGAAGGGGTCGCAGGCCCATCTCGGCAACCCGGTGCGCATACGCTATTGCGACCGGGACGGCCACGTGTCGCGAACGGATATCGTCCGCCAGGTGGACGTCGCGCCGCGAAATGCAGACTCGCCTCAATCGTCGGTAAGGGGTGCCGCGGGCGATACGATGGAATCCACGGACCGCACCGCGCCGCCGAGATTGCGACGCGAACGCAGGCGATGCGCCCGAAAAACTCCTCCGCGCATGTAGGGCGAAACGCCAGATTGGAGCTCCATGAACGATTTCTCCTTCTACTCCCCCACCCGCTTTGTCTTTGGGCGAAAAGCGACCGACAAGGTTGGGGGACTCTGTCCGCCTCCGGCTACCGCTGAGCGCTCATTGTCTACGGCAGGGGTTCCGCAGTTCGCTGCGGAACGCTCGTCCGCGTGAGGGCATCGCTCGATGCCGCGGGCGTGGAGCACATCGGGCTTGGAGGGGTGCGTCCAAACCCCGAAATAGGCTTGGCACGAGAAGGCGTCGAGCTCGCACGGGCAAACGACGCCGACATCATCCTGCCCGTGGGCGGCGGCTCCGTCATGGACTGCGCGAAGGCCATCGCACTGGGGCGGTATACGACGGCGACGTATGGGACTTCTTCCGCAAGCGCGCCGTTCCCGCCGACCGCATCGACGTCGCCTGCGTGGTGACCATCCCCGCATCCGGTTCCGAGGCCTCTAACTCCTGCGTTATCAGCAACGACGAGGAGCACCTCAAATGCAGCATTAACACGGACCTCAACCGCCCGGCCATCGCCTTCCTCGACCCGGAGCTGACCTTCAGCCTGCCCGCCCGCCAGACCGCCGCGGGAGTGACCGACATGATCGCCCATATCATGGAGCGACTCTTCTCCGGCGAGCCCGCCGTGGGCGTAACCGACAACATCGCCTGCGGGCTAGTGCGCGCCGCGAGGGAGGCGGCGCCCAAGGTGATGGAGAACCCCGATGACTACGACGCCCGCGCCGAGATCATGTGGGTGGGTACGCTCGCCCATAACGCCCTGCGCGACGGCGATTGGACCTGCCGCGGCCTTGAGCACGAGCTATCCGCACTGGACACCAAGATCACGCACGGCGCCGGCCTCGCCGTCATCTTCCCCGCCTGGATGCGCTACGTATGGCGAGAGCACCCTGAGCGCTTCCTGGAGTTCAGCGCCCAGGCCCTTGGCATCGAACCCATCGATTCGGACGCGGACGAGCTCGATGTGGAGGTAACCCCCGAGCAGGCAATCGAGTACGCGGTCGAAGCGACCATCGACGAGCTGCAGGATTTCTTCGTCTCGCTGGGAATGCCGCGCGCGCTATCGGAGTTCGGAGTCACCGAGGACGATATCGAAAAGATGATTCCGGGCCTCAAGATCAACCGCGGAGAGCTCTTCGGCAGCTTCAGGAAGCTCACGCTGGACAACGCGAGAAAGATTTACCGCAGCGCACTCTAGGAAACAGATGCCAGTCCCCCACGGGCGAGCAGCACGGCGGCCCCCGCAAACCAGAAACGGCGCCGCTCCCGCGACGCCGTCATATTCCCTGGTGCCCCCGGGCGGATTCGAACCGTCGACACCCGCTTTAGGAGAGCGGTGCTCTATCCCCTGAGCTACGGAGGCATGTTGTACTAGTGTAGCAGATTTACCCCTTTGCCATGTAGCGCATGGCCACTCATCGAGAAGGCTCTATAGCGAATAGTTTCCGAGGGCAATCCTCAATATCGGAAAGAATAACCCGGAATAACGCGAAATAATGGGACAAGCTTTCCCAACTGGCCCTCAAAAGGAAAATGCATCCCGGAATGAGAACAAATTCCGGGATGCATTTTCCGCCATCTATCGCCAACGATTAGCTGTCTCTGTGGAAAAGGCTCTTGATGGCAGCGGGGATGCTCTTGGCGCCCTTGGTCGTTACGTCGATAAAATCGGGCGAACGCACGAGCTTATCCTCATCGACGTACTTACGGACCGCACGAAGCGTCTCTTTGTCATCGCGCGTCGTAAACGTAAAGTGGCCGTTATCCTTGGTAAAGATGGCAAAACGCGTGATCTTCTTGGTGCCGCGTAAAACCTCGGCCGCGATGTAGTCGACCTCGTCCCACGGGATTTGAATATAATCCTCGGGATTGCGCTCGTTGTAATACTCGAACGCCTTATTGCCCACCATCACGTTACCGTGGCTGGTAAGCCCCATCAGGCAGGTTGCCGGCGTTGCCAGATCGACCGTGCTGTTCTGAGATTGCGCCATACGCGCCTCGCCCTCCAATAAAAACAATCGGACCGCATCCAGTGTACCCACCGGGTGCGGTCCGTTTCAATGGCTCAAAAGCCCTTACCTAGCAACTCTCGGTCTTAAGCCGAAGCGTGCTTACATGAAGCCGCAGAAGCGACCGATAATGCCGACGGCGAAGAGAGCCAGGATGATGACGATCGGGCTGACCTTCTTCTTGAGGAGCTTGCAGACCAGCAGGGTCAGGCACACGGCGGCAAGGCCGGGGATGAGCTGATCGAGGTTGGCCTGAAGCGTGGTGACCTTCATCTGATCAAGGGCGGTAGCACCGACGGAGTTGTACATCGTCAGCGCTTCCTTGATACCCTCGGAACCGGAGGGCAGGCTAGCCCAGTCGATAAAGGCGCCAGCAGACTGCTTGACCGTGGAGACGATCGGGGTGAAGGAAATGGACACCCAGCGCTCGACCAGGGCGCCGATGATGAACATACCCAGGATGGAAGCGCCCTCGGTGACCTTGCCCATCAGACCACCGGAGAGGTCCTTGGCGATGGAGGAGCCGACCTTGTAGCCAAACTCCTGCGTGTACCACAGGAAAGCGTAACGGATGATGTTCCACGCGAAGAAGAACAGCAGCGGACCGACGATGCTGCCGGACATGGCCAGGGAAGCGCCCAGAGCGCCCAGAATCGGGCGAAGGGTGAACCAGAAGACGGGGTCACCGACGCCGGCGAGCGGGCCCATCATACCGACCTTGACGCCCTGGATGGCGACGTCATCGATCGGAGCACCGTTGGCGCGCTCCTCCTCGAGGGCGAGGGTAACGCCAATGACGGGGGCGGAAACATAGGGGTGGGTGTTATAGAACTCCAGGTGGCGCTTAAGAGCGGCAATCTGGTCATCCTTGCTGGTGTAGAGCTTCTTGATCGCAGGGATCATTGCGAAGCACCAGCCGCCGTTCTGCATACGCTCGTAGTTCCACGAGCCCTGAAGGAACTGATGACGGAAGCAAACCTTCTTGCGGTCAGCCTTGGTGAGCTGAATCTTGTTCTCTGCCATATGTATCACTCCCCTCCTACTCGTAATCGTTCAGAATGTCGCCGAGCGGGTCGCCGGAGCCACCGCCCATGCCGCCACCCTGCTTGGCCAGATCCTTAAGGCCAAGGTAGATGAGGGCAAGGGAGATGCCGATGAGGCCAAGGGCGATCAGTGTGAGCTGAGAGATGGCAGCAAGGACAAAGCCGAGGATGAAGAACGGCCAGGTCTCCTTGGTGGCCATCATGTTGATGACCATGGCGTAACCGACGGAAGCGACCATGCCGCCGCCGACAGCCATGCCGCCGGACAGCCAGTCGGGCATAGCGTTAAGCGCGTTGGTAACGGCCTCGGCCGGGATGACGCACAGAAGCACTGCCGGGATGGCGATACGAAGGCCCTGCATGAGGATGGCAGCGTACTGCCAGCGCTCGATGCCGGAGAAGTCGCCCTTCTCGGCGCAACCGTCCATGGCGTGAGCGATAGCGGTAGCAATGGTACGGCAGATCATGGTCAGGAACAGACCAGCGACCGACAGCGGGACGGCGACGGCGATGGCCGCGGTAACGGCCTTGGCCGAATCAGTGGCGCCGCCGTTGAGGGCGAGCACCATGATGATCGAAGAAGCGACCGAGGCCAGAGCGGCGTCAGGCGCGACAGCGGCGCCGACGTTAGCCCAGCCAAGGGCCATCATCTGGAGCGAACCGCCCAGGAGGATGCCCTCCTGAAGGTGACCGGTTACGAGACCGATAAGCGTGCATGCCACGAGCGGCTGATGGAACTGGAACTCATCCAGAATGCCTTCCATACCGGCAAGCAACGCGACAATCGCAACAAGCAGAATAGTGATTGCAGACATGTATCGGACCCTCCTTTACTATGCTTGAGCGGCCAGTTCGGCCTTAGCTTTCTTCAACATGGCGTCGAGATCCTCGGAGGAATCCGAAGGAACCTTGCGAACCTCGAACTTGACGCCCTTGGCCTTGAGAGCCTCGAGAGTCTTGACGTCGTCATCGCCCATGGCGACGGCGTTGGTGACGACGACCTTGCCCTTGGAGTGAGCCATGGAACCGATGTTGACTTCCTTGATGTCGACGCCGGCCTCGATGGCCTTGAGCAGATCCTGCGGGTTCTCGAAGAGCAGCATGGCCTTGGTGTCACCAAAGCGCGTGTCCTTGACGACCTCGGCCATCTTCTTGATGGGCACGACGTTGGCATGGACTCCCGGAGGGGCAGCCTGCTCGATCATGGTCTTGCGGAGCTCGTCGTGAGCAACGCCGTCGGAAACCACGATGATGCGGTTGGGGTTGATCTGCTTGGTCCACGTGGTGGCCACCTGACCATGAAGCAGACGGGTGTCGATACGGACGTGGGCAATCTTGATGTGCCCGTCGCCGATGACCGTTCCCGGAGGAATGGCGCCTGCAGGAGCAGCGGCGGCCGCAGCCGGCTTCTTCTCCTCGGGCTCCAGAGACTCGGGCTTGACGCGCACGCCAGCCTTAGCCTCAGTCACGAGATGTTTTGCGATCGCATGTGCAGTGTTCTTTGCGTCAAAGCGCTGCGAATATGCCTCGATGAGCATAGGCAGGTTGACACCGGTGACGATAGCCCAGGAATCGTGGCCCTCGATGAGCCCGCTGATCTGGTTGAACGGCGTGCCGCCCCACAGATCAACGAGGAAGAGCACCTGCTCCTGGTCCTCGAAGGAAGCGACTGCTTCCTCGACCTTAGCACGGAAGTCGTCGGGGCCCATGCTCGGCTCGAGCGAGACCACGGCCACAGACGGCTGATCGCCAAAGACCATCGAGCCCGTCTGCTTGATTCCAGCTGCCAAGTCCCCGTGGCTAGCAAGAACAATACTTACCATCACATAACCTCCTTTTTGTCTACGTAATTCCTACACGACATGAAAGGAGTATACCTGTTTGGTTTGTGGAATTATAGCTAAATTCGTAAAAGGTTGCATTATTTGTTTAAACGTCTAAGTTTGTTACAAGTTGATTACGTTACTGCTTTTTGACTCATTACCCGCCAAGGCGTCGCTCATCAAGCCACGCATTTTACAGATACAAGCAGACTGTTCATTAATATCGATTTTAGGCAAGCGCGAATGCGCTTGTACTGCCGCTACTTTGTTCAAACAGGTATGACTTGACTATTTGCGCGACTTATGATCTACGAAACCACTCAAAAAAGTTGCGGTGGAATAGTTCTTGTTTAAGAGCCAGAAGGCTGGATTTAGGAACTATTTCACCGCAACTTATAGGGAATCCTAGACGATGTGGAGGGGGTGAGCGGCATCGACGGCGTCGAGGACGTCGGAAGGGCCGTCGGGGGCAGCGTCTGCCGGTTCCTCGTCGGGGGTCTCGATCTGCTTGATCATGACCTCCTGGCCCTGCAGCAGGTATGTTTCGCCGCTACCGCAATGGGGGCAGGTCTTGCCGTGCTCGACCGTCGCGTAGTCGCGACCGCATGCCGCGCAATGCGTCACGGCCTCGACGGGTTCCACAATAAGCTCCGCGCCCAGCGTGATGGGCTTTTTATCTGCCGCCCAGCGCCAAGCGTCGAGCAGCAAGTCGGGAACGACGCCCGAGACCTCGCCCAGCAGCAGCGTGACGCTCGAAACGCGACGCACGCCATTGGCGCGCGCCACGTTCTCGACATCGCGAATGATGTGGTAAACGATTCCGAGCTCGTGCACTGTTAATTCCTTCCGCCGTTCTAACGAACGGCGGTCGGCTTGACGCTGCGCGAGTCCCAGACGGGCGATCTGCCTTTCAATCGTCGGGCATGGGCAAAAGCCCTATGCCCTCCTCTTTCAAGGCACCTCGCCACGCCTGGGACCCGCTCGCTGTCCAACCGCCCTCTGCGCCGTTCACTTACTTGTTAGGTCTCTTACTTCTTCCCAAATTTGATCTTGATAGCACGCTTAAGCGCGTACTTGCCGAGGCTTGGGAGCTTTTGCTCGTATTTGACCATCGTTGAGCACTCGGGGCGGTCGCGATCCAGATGGATGGCGTCGAACGCGCACTTGGTGGTGCACAGGCCGCAGCCGATGCACTTGTTGGGATCGACGATCGAGGCACCGCAGCCCAGGCAGCGGGCGGTCTCGGCGCGCACCTGCTCCTCGGTAAAGGTCTCGACGTACTCGCTAAAGGGTGCAGCCTTCTCGCGGTCGCGGTCGACATGCGCCACCTCGCGGCTCGCGTTGTCATAGCTCTCAATCACGACATCGTCGCGATCGAGCGCGGTGTAGTAGCGCTGGTTGCGGCCGATGGTGAGCGTGGATCCCGGCTGCACAAAGCGATGGATGGACACGGCGGCCTCGTGACCGGCGGCAATGGCGTCGATGGCAAAGCTCGGACCGGTGTAGACGTCGCCGCCCACAAAGATGTCGGGCTCAGCGGTCTGATAGGTCTGGGGGTCGGCAAGAGCACCCTGACCGCGGCCGAGCTCCACCTTGGAGCCAGCCAGCAGGTCGCCCCACACAATGGACTGGCCAATCGACATGACCACGCGGTCGGCATCGACGCGGCGCAGATCGTTCTCGTCGTACTCGGGCGCAAACCGGCCCTCGTCGTCAAAGACACGCGTGCAGCGCTTGAAGGTGATACCGCACACACGACCGGCCTCGTCCAGGTGAACCTCCTTGGGGCCCCAGCCGCAGCTGATGTGAGCGCCGTCCTCAACGGCCTCGCGACGCTCCTCCTCGCTGGCGGGCATCTGGGCCTCGCTCTCCAGGCAGAACATCTCAACGTGCTCGGAACCCAGACGGCAGGCGTTGCGCGCGACGTCGATGGCCACGTTGCCGCCGCCCACCACGATGGTGCGGCCGGGCAGCGCGTCGATCTTGCCACTGTTGACCTCGCGCAAGAAGTCGACAGCCACGGTCACGTCCTCGGCATCCTCGCCCGGAATACCGGCGAGGCGGCCGCCCTGGCAGCCAATAGCCACGTAGAAGGCCTTAAAGCCCTGCTCGCGCAGCCCGTCGAGCGTCACATCGCGACCGACCTCCACGCCATAGCGGAACTCGGCACCCATCAGACGAATGATCTCGACCTCGGCCTCGATGACGTCCTTCTGCAGCTTAAAGCTGGGAATGCCGTAGGTGAGCATGCCGCCCGGGCGCTCGTTCTTCTCGAACACGACGGGCTTGTAGCCCTTCTCGGCCAGATAGAAGGCGCAGGACAGACCGGCCGGGCCGGCACCGATGATGGCGATCTTCTGATCGAAGCCGCCAGCGCGTGTCGGCGTCACCACGGGCGGGACATAGCGGGTCGCGGCTTCAAGATCGCGCTGGGCGATAAACTTCTTGACCTCGTCGATAGCCACGGCGGCGTCCACACGGCCACGGGTGCAGGCATCCTCGCAGCGGCGGTTGCACACGCGGCCGCAGATAGCGGGCAGCGGGTTCTCGCGCTTGATGAGCGCCAGCGCCTCGTCATAGCGACCCTGCGCCGCAAGCTTCAAGTAGCCCTGAACGGCAACGTGCGCGGGGCAAGCCGTCTTGCAGGGCGCGGTGCCGGACTCGTGCGTCTCGATACGGTTATCGTTGCGGTAGTTGGGCGACCACTTGGTGTGGTCCCACTTGGTGGCATCGGGCAGCTCTTGGCGCGGATACTCGGGCACCTGTCCGCCGGCCTTTTTGCTGCAGAGCTTCTGGCCCAGCTTGGCGGCACCGGCCGGGCACACTTCAACGCAGCGACCGCAGGCCACGCACTTGTCCTTCTCGACCTTGGCGACATAGGCCGATCGCGACAGGTTGGGCGTGTTGAACAGCTGCGAGGTGCGCAGTGCGTAGCACACGTTGACGTTGCAGTTGCAGATGGCGAAGATCTTGTTCTCGCCGTCGATATTGGTGATCTGGTGCACAAAGCCGTTGTCCTCGGCCTGGCGCAAGATGTCGTAGACCTCCTCGCGCGTCACGTAATGACCACGGTCGGTCTCGACCACGTAGTCGGCCATATCGCCCACGGCAATGCACCAGTCGGCGGGGTCGTCGGCGCAGCCCTCGCCCATCACGCGACGGCTCGCGCGGCAGCTACAGGTGCTGGCGGCATACTTACCCTCGTATTTGTCGAGCCAATGCTCGATATGCTCAATCGGCACCGAGGTGCTCGTGGCATCAATGGCCTTCTCGACCGGAATGACATGCATGCCGATGCCGGCGCCTCCGGGCGGCACCATCGGCGTGGCCTTGGACAGCGGCCCCTTGGACGCCTGCTCAAAGAACTTGGCATAGACCGGATGCTCCTCGAGCTGGCTCACGCGCATGTTGAGGAACTCGGCGGAACCCGGCACCAGCATGGGCAGCACCCATTGCTTGGCGCGCTCGGGGTTTTCCCAGTTGTACTCGAGCAGGCCCGTGTAGCTCATATCGTCGAGCATCTTCTCGATATCGGCCTCGGGCATGCCGGTGAGCTTGACCATCTCGGGCAGCGTGTAGGGACGGCGCATCTTCATCTTGCAGAGCACCTCGGCCTGCTCGTCGGTCGCGGCCTCGGCAAACGACCAGTACTCGTAGCCCAGCAGCTCGTCGCGATGCAGCAGACGGTTGGTGCAGTGCTCGCACAGCTTGACAATTGCCTCGCGCGGATGCTCCGGCAGCGGCGGCACGAACTCCGAACCGATATCGGGCTCGGTGTAGCTAATTCCCGGTCCGTTGAGAATCATGGTTGTCCCTTCTCTTGCCGCAGCCTGGCAGGCACGCAGCGCCCCTCTTTTTACGGGCTCGACATGCCCCCACGCCGTTCACCCGTTATTGTTGACATTGTGTCAAAAACAGTATTGACGAACCGTCAACAATATTCAAGACTGTTAGGCGAACGGTCGGGCTCAAACGGATGAAAGGCGGCAAAACATGGGCAACAACACAGCAGATACCTCTGTGGTCGATGCCGTCCCCGCATCCGATAGCGCGGCAAAGCGCTTGACGGGCGACGAACGCCGTCGCGAGATCCTCGATGCCGTGCGCACCGTGAGTTCCGAGCTGGGCGTGTCGCATCTATCCGTCTCGGCCGTAACCAAGCGAGCCGGCTGCACGCGCTCGCTGTTCTACCACTACTTCGCCGACATGGACGCCGCCGTCACCGCTGTCATGGACGAGGCAATCGACGGTTTTATCTCCGAGCTCGAGCAGTGGAACGCGGGCCGCACCGTCGGTGATATCGAAGGCGCGCTCGACACCGTCGCTCCGCTCTTTAAGCGACTGGTCGTGAGCGGCCACGAGCTGCCGAGCACGCTCACCTCGAGCAGCGGTGCGCTCTACGGCGGCTTTTTGCACAACGTGGTCCAGCGCGTGGCGCAGTATATCTGCGACACCACCGTGGTGGATTTTGTCGCCCATCATGAGCTACGCATCGACCATGTCTACGAGACGTTCTACACCCTCATCATGGGGTTGTTGATGTATATCCGCACGCACCCCGATGTGCCCGACGAGACGGTCAAGGAAATCATCGCCTCGACACTCCACATCGAGGGCTATACCGCCAAGTATCCGGAGCGCAAGCCCCAGAACTGACGACATTTGGCCAAACTGCCCGCGATCAGAAGAGGGGCCGCGGGCGTGTGAAAGGAGAGCAGCATGCTGTTCGATGTTTGGGGTAGCGATACCCTTACCCACTGGGCCGGCTGGGCCATGGTCTTTATTGGCCTGATCGTGCTCAACGAGGTCGGCCGCCGCACTAAGCTGGGCGCGGCAATCATCTTTGGCGTGGCCCCGCTGGCCATGACCATCTACTGCGTCGCCATCGCCATCGGCGTTTCGCAGGGTGCCGAGTGGGCGCTCACCAACCCCACCCATGTGTACCAGAACAGCTGGTTCCACTACGCCAAGGTATACGCGGCGCTGGCTGGTTGCTGGGGCTTCATTGCCATTAAGTACCAGTGGGGCAAGATCGGCAAGGCGCATTGGTTCCGCGCATGGCCGTTTGTGATCGTCGCCATCAACATCATGATCGCCGTCGTGTCCGACTTTGAGAGCGCCTATCACTTCTTTGTCCTGGGCGAGTCCACCTGGGTCACCTCCGAAGGTGCTACGCAGCTGGCCGGCTGGAACAACGTGTTCAACGGCATCGCCGGCATCATCAACATCTTCTGCATGACCGGTTGGTGGAGCGTCTACGCCTCCGAGGACAAGACCGATATGCTGTGGCCCGACATGACCTGGGTCTACATCATCGCCTACGATATCTGGAACTTCTGCTACACCTACAACTGCCTGCCCACCCACTCCTGGTTCTGCGGCTTTGCGCTGCTGTTGGCGCCCACCGTCGCCGCCTTTATCTGGAACAAGGGCGGCTGGATCCAGAACCGCGCCTTTACGCTGGCCATTTGGTGCATGTTTGCCCAGGTGTTCCCGTATTTCCAGGAGGAGTCCATCTTCGTGACCCACTCCACGCTCGACCCCGGCGCCGCTACCGCGGTCTCGATCGCTGCGCTGATCGCCAACGTCGCCGCAATCATCTACATCGCCTACCGCGCCAAGAAGCTCGGCCGCAACCCCTACAAGCAGGATGTCTTTGAGGGCACCAGCGATTGGGAGAAGGCTACCGCTCGTCGCGCCAAGGTTGATTACGCTCACGCCGAGTAACGCGCCTGGCGCAAACATCGCTTGAGTACGAAGCCGCGTAGCCGGCTCCGCGCAACTCAACGCATTGCAGAGCCCCCGGAATGTGATTCGTCCGCGTTCCGGGGGCTTTTTGCTGCCGCGAGGATGCGGCTAAACGATGCACTCGGGTTAAATCGGATCTTATATTTCGCATGCGCTTTATATAGCTCCATTTTTGGGTACAGTGTTGTCCCGATATTGAGCTTGGGGGATATATGAAAGATGAGACGATGGGCCAAGAGGATGCGGCCCAAGATGCAGAAGCGTGTGCCGAGGCCCTGGAGAGCCTTGACCGGATTGCGCTAGATGAGCTCTCGTTTAGCGATTCGGCCGTCGACACACAGGACGAGGCGCACGAAGGCACCGAGGGCGAAGACAGCGACGTCAAAGACGCTCCTGACGAAGCCGAAGCCGAAGCCGAAGAGGACGATAGCAAGGGCGATGACCAGCCCGGATCCGACACGAGCGAGGAAACCATCTTGCTCGACAACTTGCCGGCCGAAGATTCGCTGACCCGCGAGCTCCCTGGCTTAGGCTCTGCGCCTGCCGTGGACGAGACCATCGCCATGGGCGATATTCCCCTACCGTCCGTTCCTTCGGCACGCGAAGCCGAGGTTCGTCATCGTAAGATGTCGCCCAGGCGCCGCAACCTGATGGTTGCCGGCGTTGTGGCCGTCGCGCTCGTCGCCGGCGGCGCAGGCTATGCTGCCTGGAACGGATATCAGCAAGAGCAGGCTGCCGCTGTCGCCGCCAGTGCGCACACGATGATGTCGGTGCAAATTGGCGTACATGCCGCGGGGCTCGACTGCTCCACCGGCTCAAAGATCCCCGTGCAGGTGAGTGGCCAGGACTCCGACGGCTCCTCTGTGAGCGAAACGCTCTACGTTGACGAGCACGGTCGCGGCATTAAGCTGCTGCCCGGCGATTACACGCTCTCCATTGCTGGATCCCCCATCGCGGAAGACGGCACCATCTACACCGTCCCGACCACCAAGGCGCAGGTCACCATTAAGAGCGATGGGCAGGATCTGCGCGCTCAAGCCACCTTTAAGCTCAAGGTACCTTCGGCCGACACGGTGACTGACGACCAGATCGATGCCGCCGCCAAGTATGCCGAGGAAGGGGGCGCAAGCTCTGCCGCCGCGGCAAAGATACTCCAGCAGGCGGCAATTACGCGCCGCGATGCCGCCGCCAACGCCGTAAGCGCAAGCGAGGCTCAGTCCGCCCGCGATGCCGACGCTCGGCACAAGGCGACGAACCTGTATCAGCTCGATATTCCGGTTGAGTGGTATGGCAAGGTCGCAACCTGGCAAAACGGCAGCACGCTGTGCATTTATCTGGACAGCGACACCAACACACCGCTCGTGACGCTTGTCGCAGTGCGCGACGGCGAGACCTTTACCCCCGATGACGGCGATACGGTTTTGGGCACGGTCAGCCTGGGCAACGGCTACACCGTCTACGCCAGCGGCCCTGTCTATCCGTACGTGATTCCGCAAACCATCAACGGGCGCACGCAGAACCCCGTGTCGACCTACCCCATGGACACGGCGATTGAGCTTGTCGAGCTCACGACCGGCAACCGCTACACATACAGCCAGATCAAAAACGACCTGGTCGGTAAAGACGGCAAGGCAGACGCCGCGACCAAACTCGAGACCGACTACCTCGCCCAGATTCTCCTGCCGAGCATCAAAGCCCAGGACTAGCCGGCCCGAAGACAGCCGCCCGACATCCACATCCCCCTACGCAGTTGCGGTGAAATAGGGATTGTTTTTGCTGGTCAAACCGCAAAACAGTCCCTATTT
>CABUVH010000021.1 GCA_902494935.1 uncultured Collinsella sp. | reverse complement strand
GAGCCAGTCCCCTGGCTCGCCCGCTTTCAATCATGTAAATCGCCGTATCTACTCTGCAGACGAAGATCCACCATCAACGATTGCCTGCTCGGACTCAGGAATCCCATCGGCACCCGTACTCTGTTCTTGCTCCACCTCTTCGCTGATTGCGGAGGCGGGGGTCGAGCCCTTTGCACCCACGATGTAGGCAGCCCCAAATCCTAACGCAATGGCAATCAAGGTCAAAATCACGTAGACAGGCCAATGGCGCTTAATATACGAAAACACGTTGACTCCTTAGAGCTCCGTCTACGAACGGCGGATAACCTCGGTCACGACCTCGGATACCGTGGCAATGTTCGTCGGGTTGACATTGTGGGGCAGGTCGTCCTCGGTACGAGCGCAAGCCAGACGCGTGCCGTCCACGCCGGCGATGGTGAGGGCTCGGCGGCTCGCCTCGAGCGCGGCATAGGCATCGGTCTTGGCATAGGGCATCTCGAGCGCGCCACAATCGACATGGAACGACTTGCACACCTTGCTGACCAGGTTCATGATGCGGCGATCGCCCTTGAGCAGCTGCTGTTCGCCCTCGACCGTCACCACCGAAAGCCTACCGGCGCCGACGGATTCAAGATTGATGAAGAATACGCCACGGAGCTTGTCGCGATGCGATGCCAAGAAGGCCTTCATACCGGCGCCATCACAATCCGAGGCGCCCGTTGCCACAAACCAGATATCGTGACCGAGCAGCTCATCATCGCCCATAGAGGCGACAGCCGAGAGCATATCTTCGGGAGAAGCGCCGTCGGAAGACGTAGCGCCGCCCTTCCAGCCATCGTTATCGTCCTCGAAATTATCCCACGAACCGATGCCGCGACCGGACTTCTTGGCATCGTAATCGTCTTCGACGCCCAGCCAGTCACTCATGCTGTCCTGCTCGTTTTTCTTTTTACGGCCGAACAGACCACCCAGGCCGCGCTTACGAGACTTGGGTGCCGCCGGGGCGGGAGCCGAAATGGTCTCGATCGGCTGTGCGCCCGACGCAACGGGCATAGGAAGCGCAACGGGTGCCGATGTGGGTTCGGGGCCCTGGGCAGTAGCAAAGGGATCGTTGACCTGTGCGGAGGGGTCGGGAAGGTCGAACAGCGACGTGCGAGACGCAACGTTTGCCTGCTTCATAGACGGCAGCGACGGATCGGGGACCGAAGCCAGCGGAGACGAGGAAGGTGCAGGCGACGGTGCCGACGCCGGATCGGGAACATTCATCTGCGGGCGCGGCGATGCCTGGGAGGAAATCTGGGCCATAAGGGAATCGACCGTTTCGTCCTGGGTGGGAGCGACATTGGCAACCGTGGCACCGGAACCACTCGGGGTCGGCATGGTAAAAATCTGCGTGGAATAAGGCCTCGACTCATCCGTCTCGGGAGTCTCGGAAACCGTAGGCACTTCCTCCTGCTCGACCTCGGTCGAATCATCTTGCTCGGCTGCCGCGTATTGCTCTTCGTCAGAGTTGGCCTCGACGGGCTCGTCCTCGGCGGCATCTTGGATTTCGGCAGCATCAGCAGGCTCGTCATCGTCTGCCGCGTCGCCCTGCTCATCGGAAACAGGAAGGGGCTCGGCAATCGCGGTGCCCTGTTTTTCAAACGTTATCGTGGAATCGAACTGCGCGGCATCAAACGACATGGTGCTATCGACGTGCTGCTGAGCCTCGAAAGACGTCGTCGCTTCAACAACATCCGCGGACGCCGGTTGCTGGGACTCAAAGGACGTTGTAGCTTCGGCGGCTTCGACGGGCGCGGACTGCATAGCCTCGTTCTGCTCGAACTCTTGCGCCGCGAGCTCACGTGCCGCCTCGGCTGCCTGCTGCTGAGCGATAGCCTCCTGCTCGGCAGCCTCGCGTGCGGCAGCGCGCTTCTCCTCGAAATCGTCGACAAATTTCTTGCCCTTTGCAAACGCACCCTTAAAGAAGTTGGAAGCGCTGGCGCCAATCGACGAGAACGCGGATGCAATGTCGGCATGCGGCGTTGCCGCGGGAATCTCGGCCGAGAAATCAGTATCGCTCTCGTAAGACACGCGCCTCGGTTGTTCAACGTAATCGTCGTCAGACTCGTCCGCAACGTCTTGCGCCGGCGCGGCGGGAGCCAAAATGTCCAATCCTGCCGCGGGATCGATCGCAGACACCGCCTCGGGCTCGGCAACGGCAGCGGTAACCGCGGCAGACTCATCATCCGCAGTGACAACGGGCGCAGGCTCGGGCTCAAACGTCGGCTCCTCGCCCTCCTCGTAATCGAGCGTGCAGGACTCGGGAAGCATTCCGAGCGCACGGATGGCATCCGAACCAAAGCGGATGTTGCCGGCGGCGTTGCGATAGAGCTTGGGCTCGGCCGCGGCAGGCTCCTCCGCCGGCTCAGCAGCGGGAACCTCGTCATTGAACTCTTCGGCCTGGACAGCCTGATTCTGATCCTCGGGCACGATGGCGCCAATCAGCGTCTCGTCGGCAGACGCACCCTCAAAGCCCTCGATCTGCTCGTCAAAAGCCTCGCCCTGTTCGGGCTCGGTTTGAGCGTCGGGAGCAATCGGCTGACCGAACTCGTCCTCGGCGTAGGTAGGCTCTTCGTACTCGATGGTGTTGCCGTAGTCGTTTTGCTGCTGGGCCGCGGCATACTCCGCCGCCGCGCGCGCCATTTCCTCGGCACGACGTTTCTGCTCCCCAAAATAGGTATCGAACGGAACATCGTCGGGAAACTCGTTCTCGCCCTGGAAGGGAGCAACGTTGTCCATAACACCGAGCATAGCGGCGACAGAAGACTTGTTGCACACCGCGCCGGACGTATAGGGAAGAATGTGGCGGTTAGAGATGATGTTTGCCGCGTTGGCAAGTGCAACGAGGGAAGCGAGGATCGCGACAATCCACAGCAGAACCTTGAGCGCGCCGGGGAGCGGCAGGATACGCAGGATGGCAACGGCAGCGGGGGCAACCGTGGCAACGGGCAACAGCTTGGCGATGAGCGCACGATACGAAGCATAGGGCTCGCGGGCGAGCAGCTCAGCACGGGGAGAGTCGTAGTGTGCGACAACGACCACCGGGCGGTTGCGCGGAGACGCGAGCGGGCCCGAGGCCTTGTGGTAGGCGATGACATTTTGGCTCACACCGGTCTTTCCCAGGCGCGAAACCACGGGATGCCCCGTGCGTTCGAGCACGTAGAGCACGGCGCCGACAATGGCCAGCAAGGTGCCGACCAAGCCGATACCGCCACCGATGCCCATCAGCAGGGCGCCGGCAAACGCCAGAATACCGGTAACGGCAAACGCCAATCTGCTGGGCGCGGGAGCATTAAATTCCTGCACCTCGGGGTCAAAGCCGTGGTTGCGGAAAATCTGAGCGATATCCTCGGCAGCCAGGCGCTCTTCTTCACTGCACGCCGGCGTAATGCCGGTGTTCTGCAGCAGGTGGTTAATATAGTTCTGGGTGTTCGCCATGTGCGCTCCACATCCATAATCCGACAAATAGGCCCAATGCATGCACATTAGAACCGTATATAGTCGAAAGTATACCCCGAGCGAGCGCAAACGACCGAATTCGAGCCATCTTAACGCCCCGAGCGGACAAGGATATAGCCTAATCTCCATATCGGACTAAAATCATGGCATCAAACACCTTCCCATGCGAGGATTCTATGACGGCAAGCGATACAACCGTAACGAATAAAAAGGGGGTGCCGGGGCCCGGTTTCGACAAGACCGCCCAGCGCATCCTCAATCTGTTCTTTGTCCTTAACAGCTCTCCCGAGCCACTGACCACAGAGCAAATTGTCCTGGATTCCGATCTTGGCTATGGGTCGGGCAATATCGACTCGGACAAGCGCAAGTTTCGCCGCGATCGCGAAAAACTCCTCGAACGCGGAATCACGATCAAAGAAGTCCGCGCAGCAGGCGCCCAAGAAACCGAAGAAAGCGCGTGGACCATCGATCGCGAGCACACGTTTGCGGCCGGTGGCCTCATCACTGCAGACGACGCGGACATCTTGCTCGACGCTATCGACCAGACCCTTGCGACCGGTTCGGCCGCGTTTGCCACGCCGCTTGCAGACATACGCTCCAAGATCGCCTACCTCACCGGCGCATCGACCGCAGAAGAACCTCCCGCCCGTCGCTCGCCCGCCGTCGATGCGGTGTGGAGCGCTTTTGCCGAACGCTGCGCGCTGCGCTTTTTGTATCAAAACGGGCGCGGAGAGCAAAAAGAACGCACCGTCTGCGTGTACGGTATGTTCGAGCACGAGGGCGTGGCGTATTTTTGCGGACTCGACAACGCCACCGACGAAATTAGGACGTTTCGCTGCGACCGTATCGTTCGCGCATGGCGCCCCTCGAAGTCCTACTCCATCCCTGCCGACTTCAACCTGAACGATCGTCTGTTCTTTGAGTTTGATTTCGCCGATTGCAGGCCCGTTAGGGCGACCTTTTCGTTTGCCCCGCAAGCCCAGGCCGACATGGTCAGCGGCCTTACGCGGGGTCGCGGAGAGCTCACACGCACCGAAGAGGGTTGGACCTGGACCGTCAGCGTGCGCAATCTTAATGCCGCCGCCTCGTTTTGCATGGAGCACGCCATGGACGGCATGAGACCCGTTGCCCCCGATGCACTTAAACTGGCGTGGAACCACCTCATCAAAAGGACGGTGCACGAGCATGCCCGCGCGTAAACTCACCAGCGAGCAAAGGCTCTCGCGTGCGATTGACATCATGGAGGCCCTCTACGCTGCCGGCAAGACCGGCATGACACGAGGGGATATCTGCAGCCGTTTTGATATCACGGGTACGGCGCTCGATGAAATTATCGATATCGTCTCGACCCTCGCTGACCGTGAGTCGGGCGCACGCATCATCTGCGAACGCCGCGGCGAGCGCATCATCCTGACAGGTGATGCGGGGCGTGTGCTGCCCTTGCGTCTAAGTGCCGCCGAAGGCGCCGTGCTCAATCACGAACTCGAATCGATGGGAATCGACTCTCGGGCAGCAGAGCGTATCCGACATGCCCTCCTACCCGAGGAACTCGGCTACAACCAGCGCGTCGTCGATACGGTTGCCCGAGGATCGCACTGGCAACAGCTGAACTGCGCGATTCAAGACGGCGTTCGATGCCGCATCACCTACCGTTCGATGGACGACGCACGGGCGCGCGAGCGTCTCATCGACCCTCTGCGCATCGCGACACATGGTGATCAAACCTACCTGATTGCCTGGGATGTCGAAGTTGACGAGCAGCGCTCCTACCGCATGGACAAAATCGAGGGCCTTGCCTTCACCGACGATTCCGTGGAGCGCCACACGCCCGCGTCCGCATCCCTCCACGAATCCCTTTCCCATGCGGAACAGAGCGCAAAACTCCTCATGCCGCTCGACATGGCAGAGCGCCTAGACTGGGCCGGCATCATGTCGATTGAGCCAAACGGGACAGACATGGCAACGGTGACCGTGCGTTATGGGTCAGAGCACTGGCTGTTCTGCCAGATAATCGCAGCGGGCGGAGCCATCCGCATACTGGATGACCCCGCCTTGGCAAAGCGTCTATGCGATATGGCGAAGAGCCTGACCTGCCCGCTTTAACGGCGTCTCTCGTGGCGCGCACGCCACAGCTGCAAATAATGACCGATCTGTGCCGACTCGATACGCTGGTAGGAAGTCGTAGGCAGCGACGTCAAGAACTTCTTGCCGTAGCCCTTTGTCACCAAACGCGGATCTGCCAAGATAAGCACGCCGCAATCAGTCGACGAGCGAATGAGACGGCCGGCGGCTTGCTTGACTTCGAGCACCGCCTCGGGCAGCGAGTAGCGCGCCCAAGCGCGGTCTTCGCGCAGGTTGCGCTCGCACGAAAGAGGATCCGTGGGGCTCGAGAACGGCAGCTTGGGGATAATGACGCAGCGCAGCGTCTCGCCGCTGGCGTCAAAGCCCTCCCAAAAGGCCTTGAGCGCAAAGAGCGATGAGGTCGGCTCGTTGATAAACCGATCGCGCAGGCGACGCGGGGACGAGTTGCGCTGTTGACAATTGAGCTCCAGGCCCGCTCGCGCCAATTTGGGCTCGACACGGGCATACAGGTCCTCCATATCGCGCCTGTTAGTGAACAGCGTAAGCACCGATCCACCCATGGCGAGATGGGCATCGACCAGTACGCACTCGAGCGCTGACAGATAGCGCTCGCGATCGCGCGGATCGGGAATGTCCCCCGCCACGACCACGGCCATATTCGAGTCAAAGTCATAGCTCGAATCCAGGTGCAGCGATGAGGATGTCGACGCACCAATGCGATCGAGGCCGACAGCATGGTTGAAATGCTCAAAGCTCTTGGACACCGTCATGGTCGCCGAAGCGAAGATGGCCGTGTGCACCTCGGGCAGCCACTCGTTCGCCAGGGCCTCGCCGATATCGATGCGCTCAGCGGTCATAGACTCCCCGCCCGCTCGCAGCCGGCGGTTAACCTGCAATGAGTACACATAGTGCTCATCCGTACCCTCAATGATGAGCTTGAGATTCTCGACCAACTCGTGAAGACGGCGCGAAATCTCGCCCAGGTCGACGACGACCTCAGGCTTATCGGCAGCGACGGCTTGCACCAGCGCGTCTACGCTTTTATCCGCTTGGTCCAGCGCATCAATTGCGGTATGGGCCGACTGCAAAAAATCGTGCCAGTCATCCGACTCGCGCAGCTCGGGGCCAATCCACAGATTCGCGTTGTCATAGCCCCCGCGGGCACGGCGGCCAAGCTCGCGCACGCCATCGAACACATCGGCAATCGCCATGCTCGCGCGGGCAACCGTCGACGTCGCCTTGGCAGTGAGTCCCAGGTAGAGCGTGGAGCCCTCGGAAGTGGCCAGGTCACGAGAAACCTGACTCAGCGCACCGGCACTCGATCCGCCCAAGCGCTCAAACAGCACGCGCGACTCATCGGCCGAAACCACGCGCGCCCATTGGCGACGGGCCTCGCGCTCGATAGAATGGGCCTCATCGACCACCCAGTGACGAATCGGAGGCAAAATCCTTCCCTCGGCGGCCACGTTGCGGAACAGTAGGGAATGGTTGGTGACCACCACGTCGGCATGTGCAGCACGGCGACGCGCCCCGTGGACCAGGCATTTGTCAGGGAAGAACGGACACAGACGGCGTGCACACTCGCGCGAAGCCGTCGTAAAGTCGGGACGGTTGACGCTGCGCCAGCGAATGCCAAGTGAATCGAGGTCTCCATCGGCAGATTGGCACACATACGCCATGATCACCGCAACCGCTGTGAGCGTGTCAGCAGGATCGCGCTTGGTGGTAATCTCAACCTGACCACGGCTCATGCGCTCGAGCTTGCGCAGGCACGGATAGTGGTCATAGCCCTTGAGTGCACAAAATGACAGGCCCCCGTCCAGCTGTTCGGCGAGCTTTGGCAGCTCATGGTACATAAGCTGGTCGGCAAGATTATTCGATTTGGTCGCAATGCCAACGGTAATGTTGTTTCGGCGGGCGGCCTCGGCAAAGGGCACGAGATAGGCCATCGACTTACCGACGCCCGTGCCCGCCTCGATCACGCGATGGGTACCCGTGACCAGCGCATCGCGCACCTCAACCGCCATCGCGATCTGCTCGTCGCGCGGCTCATAGGTGGGGTACATACGATTGACCAGGCCGCCGGGGGCGTAATCTGCCTCGATCTCTTCACGACTCGGCATCTTAAGGACCGACAGCTCGTCCGCATCAACGCGATCGTCCGCGCGATCGGCCTTGAGCACATCGGCACGAGCGGCGCTGAGCGAAAATATCGAACCCGGGTTCTGGCCAGCCAAAAAAGAAAAAATGGGGCGATAGGACCAAGGCACGTCCGCGTGCATGTCCGCCAAGCGCGCCATAAGGCCCGAAGGCAGGTCGGTAAGTGCGACCAGCAGCACGCGCCACACACCGCACAGGGCATCAACGTCTGCGTTCGCACGGTGCGATACCGAATCGCACCCAAACAAGTCGGCCATAAAGGACAGTTTGTGCGATGTCAGGCGCGGAAGCGCAATGCGCGATAGCGCCAGCGAATCGATCCAGATATCACTCACGTTGACGCCGCCTTTGACCGATTCGATAAACGACCGGTCAAACGTGGCGTTATGTGCGATAACAGGACAGCCGCCCACAAAGTCGGCGAGTGCCGCGACGGCCTCGTCGGCCGACGGGGCATCTGCCACATCGGCGTTCGTAATACTCGTGAGCTCGGTAATCTCTGCAGGAATCAGCTGCTTGGGATGCACGAACGTATCGAAGCGGTCAATGACCTCGCGGCCCGAAAGACGGGCCGCGGAAATCTCAATTAACTCGTTGTCCTGCACCGAAAGACCCGTGGTCTCGGTATCGAGGACGATTACATCCTCCTCGATGAGGCCAAACGACTGCGTCTTGGCGCGCTCGGCGAGCGTGGCATAAGAATCGATGACAAACTGCGGCGTTCCAGGAGATACGGCGTCCTCGATTAGCATGCAACGCCCGCTCGACGGAGACCCATACGGATCAGGCTGTCGCACACCTGCGGGAACGTCATGTCGTCGGTATGGCGAATCTCATCGGGATACAGCGACGTATCGGTCATGCCGGGAATGGTATTGGTCTCGAGAATGACAGGACCGTCCTCGCTCACGATAAAGTCGCTGCGCGAGATACCCAGGCAGCCGAGTGCCTTATGGGCGGCACAGGCGAGTTCCTGGGCACGAGCGTAGTTCTCGGGCGAAATCTGCGCCGGAATGCGATGGATGTCCGTGGGGTCGACGTACTTCACATCCAGATCGTAGAACTCGCAGTCCTCAGGCTTGCGAATCTCCACAATCGGCAGCGCGCGCACGTCGTCCTCGCCATACACGCCCACGGTGATCTCGGTTCCCTCGATGCACTTTTCGACCAGCACCTTATCGCCGTACTCAAAAGCCTTGGCGATTGCCGCCGGCAGCTCGGAAGGCTCGTGAACGAGCGAAATGCCGTAGCTAGAACCGTTGACAGCGGGCTTTACAAAGCAACGCTCGCCACAAACCTCGACGATACGATCGATATCGATCTCGTCGCCCGCCTCAAGCGCCAGGCCGGGGGCAATGGGGATGCCAGCCTTGGCATACAGAAGCTTTGAAACCTCTTTATCGGCGCCACATGCGCTGGCGAGCACGCCCGACGCCGTGTAGGGGATACCCAGCGTCTCCATGGCCCCCTGCATGGCGCCATCCTCGCCGCCGGCGCCGTGCATGGCGATAAACGCCACGTCGAAGCCGCCCGTCGCCATGGTCACCATAAAGTCATCGGCGGCGGTGTCGAGCAACTCCACCGAGGTGTAGCCGGCCTCCTTCAGTGCCACCACGACATTCTTTCCCGAATTGAGCGAAATCTCGCGTTCGGCGGAATGGCCGCCCGCCAAGACCGCTACGTGCATGTTCTCTAGGCTTTTACCCGGCATGGGCAGACTCCTCCTCTATAATTTCTGCAGCTGATACCATATTGTAGCGATACCCTCTACGTTTCCCCAAAATCGAAAGGCTTCCATGAATCCCAGGACTAAATCTCAAGACATTCGCGATTTGAGCCAAAACGATATTCGCGAACTTGTCGCCGAACTCGGCCAACCCGCTTTTCGCGCAAAGCAGCTTATCGAATGGGTTTTTGAGAAGAACGTTTGTTCGTTTGACGATATGACCAACCTCCCCAAGGCCTTCCGCGAGCAGCTGAAGGAGGCTTTTGCCTTCGACACGCCGACCGAGCTCGCCAAACAGGTGTCTAAGGATGGCTCTCGTAAATACCTACTCGAGTACCACGACGGCATCTCCGTCGAGACCGTCGGCATGCCTCGTCGAAACAAGCTGTCTGTCTGTGTATCCACCCAAGCCGGCTGTGGCATGGGCTGCGCTTTTTGCGCTACCGGCCTGAACGGCCTCAAGCGCTCGCTGACCGCTCAGGAGATCGTTGACCAGGTACTCCATGTTTCCAACGACTTTGGTGAGCGCGCGACGAGCGTCGTGCTCATGGGCCAGGGCGAGCCTTTCGCCAACTACGACGAGGCCCTCAAGGCACTACGAATCCTTAATGACCCTGACGGCATCGGTATCGGAGCGCGCCACCTCACCGTCTCCACCAGCGGTGTTATTCCTGGTATTCGTAAGTTTGCCGACATTCCCGAGCAGTTCACGCTCGCCGTCTCGCTGCACTCTGCCATCCAGTCAACGCGCAACAAGATTATGCCCGGCGTTAAGAAGTACACGCTGCTTCGTCTTCATGAGGCACTTCAGCTCTACACCGAAAAGACTGGCCGCCGTCCGACGTACGAATACGCCATGATCGAGGGTGTCAATGACACTAACCCCGAGATGCAGGCGCTCTGCGACTTCTGCGAGGGCACGCTGTGCCACGTCAACCTAATCCAGCTCAACGATATCGAGGGCAGCCCTCTCAAGCCGTCGCCGATTCATAAGGTTGAAGACCTTCAGCGTCGTCTTGAGTCCCGTGGTATTGAGACCACGATCCGTAACTCTCGTGGCAACGATATCGATGCTGCTTGCGGCCAACTCAAGCAGCGCTTCAAGGTTCAAAAGAACGCATAGGGGAGTCCAACCTAAACGTTTCATGTGAAACATCGAACAGCCCCGGTTGCTTAATTGCAACCGGGGCTGTTTCATATCTCTCATTAATCTGTATCGCGCGATTGTTCAACAACTTTTTCGGAAGAAATAAGGGGTCCCTGTTCTGGTGCTCAGACAAGGACCCCTTCAAAAATGGCTAGTAATTGTTAGGTACCTAAAAGCCTACATTTTCCCATTGACGGTTTACCCAATCCTGGTTAACCTTGGGATTCTTAGTTACCTGAGCCGTACGCATGGCGACATCCTCGGTCATAACATCCATTTTCTTCTTGGATGTATCGACGATATCCTGCGCTCCACGAAGCAAACGACCCCGTAATTCTTCGTCTGTCACAACTTTATAACCTACGAATGCGCCAACTGCAACGGTTGCAGCCATGGCAATAGCAGTCAGAACTTTATTCCTCATCCTGACCTCCCTGATTAAATTGGATCATCTCACCAAGAATGCGAGACAGCTCCTCTTCATCCTTAAATTCAATCTCGATCTTATTCTTACCGCGGGAGCTCTTTACACGAACGTTTGTGTTAAAAACCTGACGCAGAACACGCGCAGCCTTTTTAAAAGACTGTGGAGTTGCGGGACGCGGTGCCTTTGGTGTCTCTCCGGCAGAAAACAATGGAGCAAGGTTTTCTGTCGCACGAACAGACAATCCTTCTGCAACAACCTTCTCAGCCAACTTAATGCGAGCATCCTCATACGGGACTGCGAGAATCGCACGTGCATGGCCAGCAGTCAATTTGCCTTCAAAGATCATCTGCTGAACTACCTCGGGCAGATCGAGCAGACGCAATGAATTGGTGATGGCAGAGCGAGACTTACTGACAGCCTTAGACAAGGCCTCTTGAGTCATGCCGCTCGCATCGATAAGCTGTCGATATCCCTTAGCCTCTTCGACCGGATTTAAGTCAGAACGCTGCAAGTTTTCAATCAATGCCAGCGCTAGCATTTCCTCATCGTCAACATCTTTGATGATGACGGGGAGTTCTTCAAGGCCTGCTAGTTTTGAAGCCTGATAGCGGCGCTCGCCAGCAATGATCTCGTAGCCATTACCGTGCTTGCGCACAAGAAGCGGCTGCAGAACGCCATGCTCCTGGATTGACTCACTCAACTCGCGAAGCTCAGTCTCGTTGAAATGAATTCGTGGCTGATTTGGGTTCGGAACGATGTCTTCGATCGGAAGCTTGGTTTCCGAAGCAGCATTTGATGACGACGTTGCAGATCCACCAGTCTCATATTCTGCTTCAGAGACCAATGCATTGAGTCCACGACCCAATCCGCCGCGCTTCTTAGGGCTAGGCACGCTTAATCACCTCTTTAGCAAGGTTCATATACGCCTTTGCACCCTTGTTCTGAGGCGCATAGGTAATGACCGGTTCTCCGAACGACGGTGCTTCCGAAATTTTAACGGTACGCGGAATCAGGGTTTTGAATGTCTTCTCGCCAAAATACGATTGCACTTCTTCAACAACCTGATTCGAAAGCGATGTACGCGAATCATACATCGTCATAAGCACGCCATACGTATCAAGAGTCTTATTCAGGCGCGATTTAACCATTTTCATCGACTCAAGAAGCTTTGTGACACCTTCGAGTGCATAATACTCGCACTGGATTGGAATCAAAACGCTATCTGCTGCCGTCAACGCATTAATCGTTAACAAACCAAGCGAAGGCGGACAGTCGATAAAGATGAAGTCAAACTCATCCTGAATAGGCTCTAGTAGATCTTTTAGGCGAGTTTCACGAGCAATCGCGCTCACAAGTTCAATTTCCGCACCAGCAAGTTGGATGGTAGCTGGAATCACAAAGACCTTTTTACAATTTGTATCAAGAACAAGCGATTCCGCTTGAACATCATTTAGCAATGCATCATAGATACAGTGATCCAGGTCTTCTTTTTCAATTCCAAAACCGCTCGTACTATTGCCTTGCGGGTCAAAATCAACAATCAGCGTTTTTCGACCCTGTTCTCCCAGTGCAGCTGCGAGGTTGACGGCTGTCGTAGACTTACCTACGCCGCCTTTTTGATTGATGATTGCAATGATACGCGTGTCTTTTGCGCTTTTTGAACGCTTAACGTCGCGAAATCCCACGGTCCCTCCTGGTGTATTTAAAGCTGTTAAACGGAGGATGTTTCACGTGAAACATTCCGATTCGACATTCCCGCTATGTTTCACGTGAAACATAGCAAGTCATCCCTATCCATTATGTTTCACGTGAAACATCTAGGCAAGCGGATTCTTCTTCGCCATGCCATTAGCACGAGGAAGAGAAACGAATGACGGACGAGACTTTTTTAAAATTATGAACTCACGATGACCCAAGTCATTTGGCAAATTCAAATCATCCGTCATAAGCGTGGTAAACCCGCATATCTTTGCAGCAGCCATGCCAGACTGAAGTTCATCGTCCGACGGGTTCCCCTTAGTAATGACAAAGAAGCCTCCATCTTTTAAGAAAGGAGAAGCGTACTCAACGAGAACTGGTAACGGTGCAAGCGCGCGAGCAGTAACGACAGCAAATTGTTTCTTATGGGATCTGGCATATTCCTCAAGACGATCGTGAACGACATGAGCATGCTTAAGGCCAAGCTCCTTAACAAAGGAATTAACAGCATCAACCTTCTTGGCAACCGAATCGATATAGGTAGCCTTCCGTCCGCTTGCAATAGTCAACGGAATACCGGGGAAGCCAGCACCGGTACCCATATCAAGCAAAGCGCCTTCAGGAGCTTTATTAATATAGGGAAGCAGAACAAGTGAGTCCAGAATATGGAGAACTGCAGCATCGTCAACATCTAGGATGCGCGTTAGATTGGTAGTCTTATTGGCTTCCAGAACAAGATCAAGATGCTGGATACAGACACGAAGGCTATCCTCGGAGACCTTCAGAGAATAGTCTTTACAATACGATATGAGACGGGACAGCATCAGACTTGCCTGCTCATTAGTTAACACAAACAAGACGACTCCTTTCTGACAAAAATCAGTGTATCGAGAACTTTTGACAAAAAAAGGGGACGTGGAAACCACGTCCCCTTAGCATAGACTCGAGAAGCTTATCGAGCAACAATCACAACATGGCGATCGGGATCAGAGCCCTCAGAATGCGTGTCTACAGCATCGTTACCACGAAGGGCAATATGAACCAGTCGACGTTCATAGGCATTCATAGGCGGCAGCGAAACACTCTTATGAGTGCGAATAGCGCGCTCGGCGGCGGACTGTGCCATAGAAGCAACCTTGTCCTGTCGACGGCTCTTATAGCCCTCAACGTCAACGACGACCGGATACCTAAAGCCAAGCTTGCGGCTCACCAGCAGCGAGAACATAACCTGAAGAGCATCGAGGGTGCGTCCATGACGACCAATAAGAACAGCAAGATCCGGAGCGGTTACGTCCAGAATCAACTCGCCCTCATCGCCCTCATACTCATCGATGGGAGAGTTCGCCGCATCGAAGTGCGAAAGGATGGAACGCAGAATGGAAATAGCCACATCGGCAATGGTGTCGAGCTCCTCATCGGTCAGCTCTTCACCAGCCTTGTAACGCTGTGCAATCTCGGGATAATCGCCCGCGACCTGCGGGGCAACCTCCTCAAGCATATCCTCGACGATCTCTTCAGACATAACGAACTCCAAAAGTTAGGTACCTAAATAAGAATACTATCCCACTACTTCTTCTTGTGCGGGCGCGGCTTCTTCTCGCGACGAGTAACCTCGACCTGAAGCGGAGCGTTCTTGAGGCGCTCCTCCTCATCGGCCTTAGCCTTGTCGATAACCTTCTGCGTCACGAAGATCTGCTGGATAACCTGCCAGGCAGAAGACACATCGTAGTACAGCAGAACGCCGACGGGCAGGCTCCAGCCCATCCAAAGCATCATGACGGTCATGACAACAGCCATCATACGCATGCTCTGGGCCTGCTGACCGGTCTGATTGCGGGACATATACAGCTGCGGAATCAAGGTGAGAACGGCAAACAGAATCAGGCAAATCAGCGCAGGCAGCGCAACCATAAAGCCATCGGCAAAAGAGGCGCTCGGCGTGGTGGTCAGATCGGGCAGGATGTTAAAGAACGAGAACGTGCCCTCGTTAAAGTACTGCGGCAGGTTGCGCAGAAGCGTGAACAGGGCAATAAGGATGGGCATCTGAATCAGAAGCGGCAGGCAGCCGGCCAGCGGATTGAACTTGTTCTCGCTGTAGAACTTCTGCATCTCCTCGGCCTGACGCTGGGGGTCGTCGGCGTAGCGCTCCTGGATTTCGAGCATCTTGGGCTGCAGCACCTGCATGCGAGCCGTCGACTTGGTCGACTTGAGCATAAGCGGCGTCAGCAGCAGACGGATGATGACCACCAGGATGATGATGGACAGGCCCCAGTCGACCGCAAAGGTCTGGATGAGCTTGAGCAGCTCGAAAAGGATGTTAACGATCCAATCCCACATGTAAGTTTTCCTCCGATAGCGAGTGCCCACTAGGGCACAGGGTCATAACCGCCGACGTGCAGGGGATTACAGCGAGCGATGCGCCTCACGGCAAGCCAGCAGCCTCTCAAAACACCGTACTTCTCAATCGCCTGAACGGCGTATTGCGAGCACGTTGGGTAATAAATGCAGGCGTCAGGTAATAAGGGCGAAACAACCTGTTGATATATGCGAATAGGAGCGATGGCAACACGTCGCAAAACGTGATTGCTCATCGCTCCTCCCCGGCAACGCCGGCGCGTTTCATAAGCGAACGCAATGCCTTGTCCATCTCCTGCGGCGAAGAGATCCTCGTCTTGGGAGTCGCGAACAAGATGATGTCATAACCCGCAACGGGAAATCCGCAGCTGCGGGCGGCCTCGCGCATCACACGCTTAGAACGGTTGCGCACAACTGCACAACCGAGCCGTTTAGCACCAACGAAGGCGACCCTTCCGGAGTCGCCTTCGCCAACCGATTCACATATGGTCATTCGAATCAGAGGGTGATTGAAACGACGCCCCTGACTGAACACATGCTCGAAATCTTGCCGAGACTTAATAGTCTTCATGCGAGATGTGTGTATCGCTGCTAGACAGTGAGACGCTTGCGGCCCTTGGCGCGGCGACGGGCGAGCACGGCACGACCACCCTTGGTGGCCATACGGGCACGGAAGCCATGGGTCTTGGCACGCTTACGCTTATTAGGCTGATACGTACGCTTCATCTTAAGTTCCTCCTGCTGCATTTCGAGTGTCCGCGGGAGCGCGGACGCAGATATAGACACGTGAGCTTGAAGATTGTAGGGAAATCAATGTTCAAATGTCAAGAAATCAAAGGTAAAAGGTTGCGTAGTTCACACGGTTCCCCCATAAGCTCAACCGAGATTTGCGCCGCATGGCAACTTTTCACGATATTTCATCGAGTTTTCAACAGGTCATGTTGGCAATGTTAAGAACTTTTCGCCCGTTTTCCAAAGTTTTCAACAGGTTTTGAAAAGTTGTCGAAAGATGAGAAACATTGCGCGGTGAGCTACTATTTGTTCGAAACCTTTTGAAAGATTGCGAGCGGCATGTCTGACGACTTTTACACCATGGTCGATTCCGGAGACCCGGCACCTGACAACGAGCACATCACCGGCGCGCGCGAAAAGCGCGGCCAGGAAGAGCAGGCCGCTGCGAAAGCGCAGGGTGCCATGTATGCGGCACGCATCGCGGTCTATGACGACATGCTGTCGACGCCGCGCGTCATCGTCATCGAACCGAAGGACGTGCGCACCTATCTGGAAGAGACAACCAACACCGTCTACCAGTGCATGAAAGAGCAGGGCGGGCACATCTCGCTCATGGTTATCCGCGAGATTGTCGAAAACTTTATCCACGCCCACTTTGCAGAGCCCATCATCTCGATCCTAGACGGCGGCGACACCATCCGATTCGCAGATCAGGGACCGGGAATCGACGACAAGGAGCGCGCCTTCGATTTTGGCGTCACCAGCGCAAACAGCAACATGAAGCGATACATCCGCGGAACCGGAGCCGGGTTTCCCATGGTGCAGGAGTACTTGGAAAACGCCGGCGGCGCCGTATCCATCGAGGACAACATGGGCAACGGCACCGTGGTCACGGTAAGCCTGGACCCCAAACGCGTGCAGGAAATCGAGCGCGCCGGAGGGCGAGGGGCCGCCGTGCGCCCCGAGACGGAGCAGCCGGCGTATCCCCTATCCAGCACGTTTGCACAGCAGCCCGTGGCGCAGCAGATGCAGCAGCATGGAAGTTTTCCCATGCAAGACCCCCAGACACCGCTGGGCAACCCAGTGCAAAACGTGCCGGAGGGCATAGGCTCGGCAGATCTGGACACAGGCGCCGTGCAGCAGACGGCGGCCATGCCAAACGTCGCGCAAATGGGCTACCAACCGTACCCACAAGGGTATCCTCCCCAATATATGCCGCAGCAGGGATATGCCCAGCCGTATCCACAGCAGTATCCTCAGCCGTACCAGCAGCCGTATCAGCAGATGCCGCAGGGAAACCTCAACCCCTGGACTCAGCAGATGCCGCCGCAGCCTTACCAACAGTGGCCGCAAAGTTTTCAACAGCAGGTGCCGCCCATACAGAGTTCTCAACAACCAGCAGCTCAAATGATGTATCCTAATGCGGCGAATCAATACGCACAACCGCAGTCGGACGTGTTTATAAGCGAACGCGGCAACGCTGCATTAGGGTATCTGGCCCAACATCAAGAGTGCGGCGCGACGGACTTGGCGCGGGCGTTTGGAAACTCCGCACCCACCTGGTCGCGCACGCTCAACGATTTGGCGCAGACGGGCTTGATAGTCAAACATGGGCAGAAATACCATCTGACCGAAATCGGAAGCGCTCGCGTGCGGGCCCAAGCTTAAGGAACGGGAGAGACAGTGGACGAGGAAGCAAGCATCATCCTGGGGGATGCCATCGCCTTTTGCCAGCGCGACGGCCAAGATGCGCGCCTCATCAACATGCTGGGGCAATCGCGCGCCGTGAGCCTGACCGAGGACACCTTGACGATTGAGGCCCCCTCACGATTCGCCATCGCTCAGCTCAAAAAGCATCAGCCGACCATCGAGGCGTACCTGGAAGAGATCGCCTTTGCACCGATTGCGCTCAACATCGTGGCACCACAGGGCTCCGCGGCAGATAACGCCGCGCCCGCGGCACCCGTCGTCCCCCCGGCGGTACCAGCTACCACCACAGTGTCGGCTCCCGAACATCAAATCGGCGATGTTTCCCGTGAAACCATGCCCGCCGTCTCGACGCCGGCAGCCCCCATGTCCACTGCCACACACATGCCTATCGCGCACGACGCAACACCGGTCGAGGATTCGGGCATCGCAATCAAAAACACGCTTTCGGCCGACGATTTCCGCCGCATGATGAACCAGAT
>CABUVH010000020.1 GCA_902494935.1 uncultured Collinsella sp. | reverse complement strand
GCGTGGACGTGCAACAGCTAGAAGAGGCTTGGGCTTTGAGAGCCGGCGCGCGTGAGGCGCGGTTGCTTGCGGCCTCGCATGTGCCAGCAGCGCTGTCGCAGCTGGGGATTGTGTGTCCCGGCGATCGTCTGGTTGCCTTTGCGGACGACTTTGCCGATGCGTTTGCGCGCGGCTTTGATGGCTGCGACGTGGCTATGGTGGGGGAGCCATCGGTTGCGGCGTTTGCTGCTGCGTCCGATGGCTTTGATGCTTCGTTTGATGCCGAGGGGCCGCACCTGTGGTGGTTCGTTAATTCCATCGGCGGGTTTGGTCTGCGTGTGCCCGATCTGCGTGCGCTGGGTCGGGCGGCGCGTGAGGCCCATGCGCTGCTGGTTGTTGACAACACCGTGGCGTCGGCTTTTGGCTGCGATCCGCTGCGGCTGGGTGCCGTGCTGTCGCTCGAGGCGCTCGATCGTGTATGCGCCGGTGATGCTTCGCGCAAGTTGGTTGCCGTATCGGTGGCACGCTCGCAGCTCAAGCGCCATCGTGTGGATGCCGCGGCTGAGTGCGCGCATGCCCTGCTTGAGGGCTGTGGCTTGGCCAAGCTTGATATGCCTGCTGACGAGGCCGGTGTGCTGGAGCGCGGGCTGGACTCGCTCGATGTCCGCATGCAGGCACATTTCGACCGCGCGCGTGCGCTGGCCGAGTATCTGGCCGCCAACGAGATGGTGCGCAACGTACGCTATCCCGGACTGAGCTCGCATCCCGACCATGCTGTTGCAACGGGAATCCTCGAGCACGGCTTTGGCCCGGCAGTTGAATTTGACCTTATCGAGCGTAGCGCGGGCAAGCTGTTCGATGCTTTGCCCGGGGAGTTTCGCACATCGCCCGCCGGCGGCGCAACGACGCGCCTTTCGGCTCCACGCGGCAAGCAGGGGAGCACCATCCATCTCTTCGCCGGAACCGATGACCCCTTGATCGTGGCCGCCACCCTGGATAACGCCCTCCGCAACTAGCTAAATCATCCTCGACTCCATAAGTTGCGGTGAAATATGGATTGATTTACGGCTTTAACCGCATAAACAGTCCCTATTTCACCGCAACTTATGAGAAGGGGCTGTGTGGCTATAAAGCCCCGTCCCAAATTAGCTACTCTTTGATGCTGGCGATGAGGGCGTCGGCTTTTGTGGCGATGATGTTGTTGATGTCGGCCTGCAGCTCCTCGTAGACCGCTATGGCTCGCTCGCCGGCGGGGGTGAGGGTGGATCCGCGGGCGCCGTCGCGCTCGATGAGCTTGCAGCCCAGCTGTCCTTCGGCCTCGTTTACAATGCGCCAGGCCTTGGAATACGCCATGCCCATGCTCTTGGCGGCTCGGTTGAGCGAGTGCTCGCGGGCGATACCCTGCAGCAGCAAGACGCAGCCGTGGCCGAAGACGCCCGGCAAATCCTTGTCGCACGCTTGAATGACCAACTTTGCCGTCGTCTTGTACTCCATGTGCTCCACGTCTCCCCGCTAAAGTGTTTGCTGGGCAAACGCAAAGCCTGCGTCAAACCCTCGTGTGCTCTTCTTAAATCATGCATTGTAGCAGTCAAAGTGCGTTAAGATACTTCCCCAGTATTGGGCGCCCAAGGTTGGGCTGGGTCCTACGAGGCCTGCAGCCGACCGGTCGCATGGAAAAAGGAGAAACATGGCTACGTTCTTTCCCGGTGAGTCCCACACGTTTTCGGAGTATCTGCTGGTCCCTGGTTACTCGTCCTCGCAGTGCATCCCCAACAACGTCTCTCTTAAGACGCCGCTAACCCGCTTTAAGCGCGGTGAGAAGCCGGCAATCACCCTGAACATCCCCATGGTTTCCGCCATCATGCAGTCCGTCTCGGGCGTCGATATGGGTGTCGCGCTCGCTACCGAGGGTGGCCTGTCCTTCATTTACGGTTCCCAGAGCGCCGAGTCCGAGGCCGCTATGGTCAAGGCCGTCAAGGATCACAAGGCCGGCTTCGTTCAGTCCGATTCCACGCTGACCCCCGACATGACCATGGAGCAGGTCATCGAGCTCAAGGAGAAGACCGGTCACTCCACCATGCCGGTCACCGACGACGGCACTCCCAAGGGTAAGCTCCTGGGCATCGTCACCAGCCGTGACTATCGCCCCAGTCGCGATGACCACCAGACGAAGGTCTCCGAGTTCATGACCCCGCGTGAGCAGCTCATCGTGGGTGACAAGAACATCAGCCTCAAGGTTGCCAATGACGTCATCTGGGACAACAAGCTCAACGCCCTGCCCATCGTTGACGACAACGATCACCTCATGGGCATTGTCTTCCGCAAGGACTACGACAGCCACAAGACCAACCCCAACGAGCTGCTCGATAACGACAAGCGCTACATGGTTGGTGCCGGTATCAACACCCGCGACTATGCCGAGCGCGTGCCGCTGCTCATCGAGGCCGGTGCCGATGTCCTGTGCATCGACTCTTCCGAGGGCTTCAGCGAGTGGCAGAAGCGCACCATCGAGTGGATCCGCGCCAACTACGGCGAGGGCGTCAAGGTCGGTGCCGGCAACGTCGTCGACGCCGAGGGCTTCCGCTTCCTTGCCGACTGCGGTGCCGACTTCATCAAGGTCGGTATCGGCGGCGGTTCCATCTGCATTACCCGCGAGACCAAGGGTATCGGCCGCGGCCAGGCCACCGCGCTGATCGACGTCTGCCGCGCTCGCGACGAGTACTACGAGGAGACCGGCGTCTACGTGCCCGTGTGCTCCGATGGCGGCATCGTCTACGACTACCACATGACGCTCGCCCTTGCCATGGGTGCCGACTTTATGATGCTGGGCCGCTATTTCGCCCGCTTTGACGAGAGCCCGACCGAGCGCGTCAACGTCAACGGCCAGTACATGAAGGAGTACTGGGGCGAGGGTTCTGCGCGTGCTCGCAACTGGCAGCGCTACGACCTGGGCGGCGCCGCGAAGCTCAGCTTCGTCGAGGGCGTCGACTCCTACGTTCCCTACGCCGGTTCCCTCAAGGACGGCGTGGGCGGCACGCTCTACAAGGTCAAGTCAACGATGTGCAACTGCGGCGCCCTCTCGATCCCCGAGCTCCAGGAAAAGGCACGCCTGACCCTGGTAAGCTCGACCTCGATCGTCGAAGGCGGCGCCCACGACGTAGTCGTCAAGGATTCCCAGCAGAGCGTTTCCTATCGATAAGCGGCTTTCCCAAGCACCGCACCTTGCCGTTCAAACCGTCGCTCGCGTACCAAAGTACGCGTCGCTCCTCTTTCACGGCAATCTGCGGCACTTGGAAAACCCGACCATGTTTGGGCGGATAACAGATAGCGGTTGATTCACAACAACGTTATTTAGATAAAGCGAGATGCCCGCAAGTCGCAGGCATCTCGCTTGTCGTATTTGCTATCATCAGTCAAGTTAACCTTAGGGTCGGGCGGCTTGGCTTTGTTCGCTACAAGTTCCGCACGCAAAGAAGAGCACTTAATGTGCTCTTCGTCTTGCGCAGGACTGTCCGCAGTAGCGAATAAAGCCAAGCCGCCCGACCCCAGCTAAGATTAAAGGAGCTGATATGTGCGATTGCACAGATCATAAGGACGAGATCCCTGCCTACGACGCGCAGGCCATTGAGTCCAAGTGGATGAAGGCCTGGGAGGACTCCAACCTCTTTGCCGTCGACACCGACGACAGCAAGCCTAAAAAGTATGTGCTCGAGATGTTCCCGTATCCGTCGGGCGACCTGCACATGGGCCACGCGCGCAACTATACCATCGGCGATGCCATGGCCCGTCAGGCCCGCATGCGCGGCTTTGACGTGCTGCATCCCATCGGCTTTGACGCCTTTGGCCTGCCTGCCGAGAACGCCGCCATCAAGCACAATACGCAGGCTGCCGCCTGGACGTATAAGAATATGGATCAGGCGCTCGCCACGATGAAGCGCATGGGCTTCTCCTACGATCTGGATCGCATGGTCAAGACCTGCAGCCCCGACTACTACCGCTGGGGTCAGTGGATCTTTGAGAAGCTGTGGGAAAAGGGCCTGGTCTACCGCAAGAAGAACCCGGTCAACTGGTGCCCCACCTGCAAGACCGTTCTGGCTAACGAGCAGGTCACCGAGGGCAAGTGCTGGCGCTGCGGCACCGAGCCCGAGAAGCGCGACCTGGAGCAGTGGTACTTCAAGATTACCGAGTACTCCCAGGAGCTGCTCGACGACCTGGAGAAGCTCCCCGGCTGGCCCGAGCGCGTCAAGCAGATGCAGGCCAACTGGATCGGTCGCTCCGAGGGCGCCGAGGTCGACTTTACCCTGTGCGACAGGGATGGCGAGCCTATCGAGGGCGACGAGGGTAAGATCACCGTCTTCACCACGCGAGCCGACACGCTCTTCGGTGTCTCCTTCTTTGTCCTGGCTCCCGAGTACGCCGGCCTGCACGAGCTCGTCGAGGGCACGGAGTACGAGGATGCCGTCACCAAGATCGTCGAGGACTCCAAGCATATCTCTGCCGTTGAGCGTGCCCAGGGCACCCTCGAGAAGCACGGTGCCTTTACCGGCCGCTACGTGGTGAACCCCGTGAACGGCGAGAAGGTCCCCGTGTGGGTTGCCGATTATGTCGTTGCCGACTATGGTACCGGTGCCGTCATGGCCGTTCCCTGTGGCGACCAGCGCGATTTTGAGTTCGCCCGTAAGTACGACCTGCCGATCGTGCCGATCATCCTCGACGATGACGATCGCGCTGCCGTCGAGGCCAGCGGCGAGACCATCGATACCTTCCATGCCGAGACCGTCGACTGGGATTGCGCCCACGCTGCCGAGGGCACGCTCGTCCAGTCCGGGAAGTACACCGGCATGCGCGGCGGTAAGCACTCCGAGGGCGAGGCTGCGATCGTGGCCGACCTCGAGGCCATGGGCTGCGGTCGTCGCAAGGTCGAGTTCCGTCTCCGCGACTGGCTCATTTCCCGCCAGCGCTATTGGGGCAACCCCATCCCGGCCATTCACTGCGAGCACTGCGGCATCGTGCCCGTGCCCGAGGATCAGCTGCCGGTGACGCTGCCCGAGAACCTGGACCTTGGCGCCGGCGAAACCCTTGCTGAGTGCAAGGAGTTCTACGAGACCACCTGCCCGGTCTGCGGCCGCCCGGCCAAGCGCGAGACCGATACCATGGACACCTTCACCTGCTCCAGCTGGTATTACCTGCGCTATACCGATCCGCACAACACCGAGCTGCCCTTCTCACGCGAGGCCGCCGACCGTTGGATGCCCGTCGATAACTACATCGGCGGCATCGAGCACGCCATTCTGCACCTGCTCTACAGCCGCTTCTTTACCAAGGCACTGCGCGACCTGGGCCTGCTGAGCGTGGACGAGCCCTTCACCAACCTGCTGTGCCAGGGCATGGTCAAGGACGAGAACGGCGACACCATGTCCAAGTCTAAGGGCAATGTCGTGCCCCCGAGCTCGGTCATCGAGCCCTACGGCGCCGACACCATGCGTTTGGCGATTCTGTTTATTGCCCCGCCCGAGAAGGACTTCGACTGGGATCCCAAGGCCGTTGAGGGCGCCAACCGCTTCATCAAGCGCGCCTGGCGTATCGTTTGGCAGCTCGTCCAGTCCGGCGACGCCAACGTGGCCTTCGACAAGTCCGCACTCGACGAGGTTGCGATGAAGCTCTATCGCGAGCGTCACCGCACCATCGCCAAGTGCACCGAGGACTTCGATCGCGGCCAGTTCAACACCGCCATCTCGGCCGTCATGGAGCTCGTCAACGCGGCGAGCGCCTATCTCAACGCCACCGAGGGTACCGCCCGCGACAAGGCGCTGTGCTACGGCGTGGCTAAGGATATCGTGAGCGTCCTTGCCCCCATCTGCCCATTCTGGGCCGACGAGCTGTGGCACGAGGCCCTCGGCTGCGAGGGCAACGCCTACACCGCCGCCTGGCCCGAGTTCGACCTGGCCGAGTCCGTTGAGGACACGGTGCAGATCGTGGTCCAGGTGCTCGGCAAGGTCCGCGGCCGCGTCGACGTTGCCCGCGATGCCTCCAACGAGGAGATGCAGGCTGCCGCCGAGGCCGCCGTTGCCAAGTGGCTCGAGGGCAAGACGGTCGTCAAGGCCATCTGCGTGCCCGGCAAGCTGGTCAACTTGGTGGTCAAGTAAGCGCTGCGCGCTTAGCTGACGCATAAAAGACGAGGGGCGATCCGATTGGGTCGTCCCTCGTTTTGCATGTACCTGCCCAGGTGCCTTCGGTCAATTGTCCTATTCTTATGGAGAAGCTGTGCGCACGCTGACCTGCAGGTTCGTACTGTGCTTGCACGTTTCCGCAGCTATTGGTATAGTTTGCTTGCAAATGAAGTTGTAATTGAAAGAAGTGGGGTTTCGGCCCCGCTTCTTTTTTGTATGGATGGAGGTGCCGCAATGGTCAAGACCAAGACCGAGCAGGCGATCATCGACGCGCTCGAGGCCGTCGCTCCCCAGCACGATGTCGACATCGTCGACGTCGAGCTCGTGGGTGCCACCAAGGCCCCCTGCGTGCGCGTGCGTATCGAGGGTGCCGAGGGTCAGAGCCTTTCGCTCAACGACGTCACGGCCAACACCAAGTGGGTCGGCGATGTGATTGAGGAGCTCGACCCCATCTCTTCGAGCTATACGCTCGAGGTGTCGAGCCCGGGTATGGCGCGCCCGCTGCGCCGCCCGTGCGACTTTGCCCGCTTTGTGGGCGAGAACTGCGAGCTCACCTCCACCGCCACCGAGGGCCGTCGCAAGTACGCCGGCAAGATTGCCGCCGCCACCGAGACGAACGTGACCCTCGAACTCGAGGACGGCGAGTCCGTCACCCTCGATTTCTCTGATGTTAAAAAGTGCAAGTTGAAGCCCACCTACGACTTCAAGCCCGCGAAGGAAGGAAAGTAAGATGGCAGCATCCGACATGATGTCCGCCCTGATGGAGCTTTGCCAGGAGAAGCACATCGACCAGCTCTACCTGATCGACCGCCTGGAGCAGTCGCTCGCCAAGAGCTATGCCGAGATCCTGCATCTTGAGTGGGGCGCCAAGGTGACCATCGACCGCACCACCGGCAAGATCTACGTCTACCGCCTGGAGCCGATCGACGATTCCATGGACGAGGAGGGCAACTTCACCGAGTTCGAGGAGATCGACGTCACCCCCAAGAACACGAGCCGCATCGCTGCCCAGCACGCCAAGGCTGAAATCAACGCCATCGTGCGTAACTCCGCCCGTGAGCAGATCTACGAGGAGTTCTCCGGCCGCATCGGTGACCTCATCAGCGGTACCGTGCTGCAGTCCACGCCCGACTTCACGATCGTCAAGATCCGCGAGGGCGTCGAGGCCGAGCTGCCGCACTTCGATCAGCGCCGTTACGAGAACGAGCGCAACGAGCGTCCGATGGGCGAGCGCTACCTGCATAACCAGCACATCAAGGCCGTGATCATCGACGTTCGCGACCCTAACTCCAACCTGCAGCCGGTTCGTGGCGAGCACAGCCGTCCGCCGATTGTCATCTCCCGTACCCACCCCGAGCTCATGCGTCGTCTGTTTGAGCAGGAGGTGCCCGAGATCTATGAGGGTACCGTCCAGATTAAGTCGATCGCCCGCGAGCCTGGCCAGCGCTCTAAGGTCGCCGTCCACTCGCTCGATGACCGTCTGGATCCCGTGGGCGCCTGCGTCGGCCCCAAGGGCAGCCGTGTTCGCGCTGTCGTGGGCGAGCTCCGTGGCGAGCGCGTTGACGTCATCCTTTGGGATGCCGATCCTGCCGTCTACGTCGCCAACGCCCTGTCGCCCGCCAAGGTCACCCGCGTCCTCATCGACGAGGAGAAGGCTTACGCCGGTGTCATCGTGCCCGACGACCAGCTGTCCCTCGCCATCGGCAAGGAGGGCCAGAACGCCCGTCTCGCTGCGCGCCTGACCGGCTGGCACATCGACATCAAGTCCGAGACGCTTGCCGCCGACATTCTCAAGAACGTTCCCGTTCACGAGGAGCCCGCCGCCGACCTGATCGGTGACGAGGAGGACGAGGACGTCCGCCGCTGTGAGTATGTGTCCGAGGACGGCATCCAGTGCCGCAACCAGGCTCGTCCCGGCTCCCGTTTCTGCGGTGTCCACGACACCGACGCCTTCGATGATGCGGAGGACCTGATCTAGCGCGCGGTCGCGCCGGGCGGGTCCCGGCGCGTCTCACACGCTCGTTCAGTCTCTAGGCACCCAAGGTGCCAGAAAGGGTAGGTGAAGTCATATGGCAAAAGTCCGTGTGTCCACCCTGGCCAAAGAGTTCGGCATGACCTCCAAGGAACTGATGGGTCATCTCGCCGATATGAAGATTCCCGCTAAGTCCGCTTCCTCCACCTTGGAGGACGCCTATGTCGCTATGGTCCGCAAGCAGCTCGCCTCGGTGATCGAGGCCCGCGCTCAGGAAGTCGAGGCCGCCAAGCAGGCCGAGGAGCAGGCAGCTGCCGCCGAGGAGGCCGCACGCGCCGCCGAGGCCGAGCGCGAGCGCATCGCCGCCGAGAAGGCACGCGAGGAGGAGCGTCGCCAGTTTGCCGCAGCCCAGGCTGCTGAGGAGGCTGCCCGCGCCGAGGCCGAGGCCAAGAAGAAGGCCGAGCAGGAGCGCCTTGCCCGCGAGAAGGAGGAGGCTGCCCGCGAGGCCCAGCGCCGCGCCGTTCCCGCTTCCGACTCCGGTTCGCGCTTCCGTTCGCTTCTCGACCAGATTGCCGCACAGGAGACCGTGCTCAAGGAGAAGAAGGACGCCGAGGACAAGGCCAAGGCCGAGCGCGCCGCCGAGCGCGGTAACCGTCGTGGCGGCAACAACGACCGCCGCGGTGGCCGTCGTAACGATCGCAACGCCTCCGACAACAATTCCGAGCGCAACGCCTCCGAGAGCCGTCCGCACAGCCATCGCACCAACGCCAGCAACAACGTCGCTGCCGGCATGGACTTCCCCAATCCCGATAAGCAGGGCAAGGGCAAGAAGCGCAAGGGCGGTCACAACAACGAAGAGGACCACTACAGCCGCATGGCTCGCGAGGCCGAGGAGTACAGCCGCGAGAAGGTGCTCAAGGAGGCTCGTGCTGCCGTCGAGGAGGCCTCTCGCGAGTCCACCGGTCGCCGCAAGAAGCGCAAGGAGAAGCGCGAGCGCGAGGCTGCCAAGGCTCAGGAGGAGCGCAAGATAGAGGAGGCGCTGGCCCAGGGCGTGAACCCCGAGGACCTCGACGCCATCAAGGTCTCCCAGGGCGTTACTGTCCAGGAGCTTGCCGAGGCGCTCGACGTTCCGGCCAACGACATCATCAAGCGCCTGTTCCTGCTGGGTACGCCGCTCACCATGACGCAGTCCATGTCCGACGACCTCGTTGAGCTCGTTGCCGACGACCTGGGCCGTCAGATCAAGATCATCACCCCCGAGGAGGAGAACACCTTCTCGTTCTATGACGATCCCGCCGACCTTAAGCCGCGCGCCCCGGTCGTCACCGTCATGGGCCACGTCGACCACGGCAAGACGTCGCTGCTCGACGCCATCCGTCACACCGGCGTTGCTGCCGGCGAGGCGGGCGGCATTACGCAGGCCATCGGCGCTTCGCAGGTCATGATCAACGACCGCAAGATCACCTTTATCGATACCCCGGGTCACGCCACCTTTACGGCTATGCGTGCCCGTGGCGCCAAGGTGACCGACATCGTCATCCTGATCGTCGCCGCTGACGACGGCGTCATGCCCCAGACGGTCGAGTCGATCAACCACGCCAAGGCCGCCGGCGTACCCATCGTCGTCGCCGTCAACAAGATCGATAAGCCGGGCGCCAACCCCGACCGTGTGCGTCAGGAGCTCACCGAGTACGGAGTCATCCCCGAGGAGTGGGGCGGACAGAACATGTTCGTCAACATCTCGGCCAAGCAGAAGATCGGTATCGACGAACTTCTGGAGACCGTGCTGCTCCAGGCCGACGTACTCGAGCTCAAGGCCAACCCGGACACCTTTGCCTCGGGCAACGTCCTCGAGGCCAAGCTCGACAAGGGCCGCGGATCGGTCGCTACCGTGCTCGTGACCCGCGGTACCCTGCACGTGGGCGATACGCTGGTCGCCGGCCTTACCTACGGCCGCGTCCGCGCCATGCTCGACCCCAAGGGCCGCGCCGTCACCGAGGCCGGTCCCTCCGACGCTGTCGAGATTTTGGGCCTGCAGTCCGTGCCCAACGCCGGTGACGAGTTCCGCGTGTTCGAGGACGAGCGCGAGGCACGCGCCCTGGCCGATGAACGTTCGCTCAAGGCCCGTATCGAGGAGCAGAGCCGCGTCAAGCACGTCACGCTCGAGAACCTCTTCGAGACCATCGCCGACGCCGAGGTCAAGGAGCTCAACCTGATCATCAAGGCCGACGTCCAGGGTTCCATCGAGGCTCTTCAGGACTCGCTCGACAAGATGGATCAGTCCGAGGTCCGCATCAACACGATCCACTCCGCTGTCGGTGCCATCAACGAGACCGACGTCGTCCTGGCCGACGCCTCCAACGCCATCATCATCGGCTTTGGCGTCCGTCCCGACGGTAAGGCCCGCTCCGCCGCCGAGCGCGAGGGCGTCGAGATCCGTTGCTACGACGTCATCTACAAGTGCCTCGAGGAGCTCGACGCTGCCCGTATCGGCATGCTCAAGCCCACCGAGGTCGAGGTCGCCACGGGTACCGCGACTGTCCTGGACACCTTCAAGGTGCCCAAAGTCGGTATCGCCGCCGGTGTCCGCGTCGAAGAGGGCGAGATCGCCGCGACCGATTCCGTGCGTCTGGTGCGCGACGGCATCGTGGTCTTCAACGGCAAGATCGCCTCGATGCGCCACTACAAGGACGAGGCCAAGAGCCTCAAGAGCGGTTCCGAAGGCGGCATTGGTCTGGAGAACTTCCAGGACATCAAGCCCGGCGACCAGATCGAGGGTTACCGCATCGACCAGGTTGCCCGTACCGAGTAGGGGGTAGCGCTATGAAGCAAACGCAGGCAACCCGCCGTCTGGGCGAGCAGCTTCGCGAGAAGCTCGGTTATATCCTGCTCTTTGAGGTTTCCGATCCGCGTCTCGACCTGGTTACTTTGACTGCGGTCGAGGTCGCGGTGGACCGTTCGTTCGCGCGTGTGTACGTGTCGTGCGATGCGAGCCGCTACGACGAGGTCATGGAGGCGCTCGCTAGCGCCAAGGGCCGTATTCGCAGCCTGTTGGCTCGCTCGCTCGATTGGCGTGTCACGCCCGAGCTCGATTTTCGCATCGATCGCTCGACCGATGAGGCCGAGCGCATCACGCGTGCGCTGGAAAACGTTCCCGCCACGCTTGCGATCGAAAAGGACGAGGACGGCTATCCGATAGCGGATGCCGCCCAGGAGGCAGCTTTAGATGACTAATTCCGCCGACCTCGCCTCGTGCGAGTCTGCAGATATTCAGCGACGCATCCTCGAGCTCATCGAGGGTGCGTCCTCCATTGCGATTTCGGGACATACTTCTCCCGATGGCGATGCCTTGGGCTCCGTATTGGGTCTGGGCCTTTCGCTCATGAAGTTTTTCCCCAACAAGGACATTGCGCTGCTGCTGGCAGACGATGACCCGGTTCCTCGCATTTACCGCTTTATGGAAGGCTCCGATCGCCTGGTGCCGGCATCTGCGTACGCCGGCAATCCTGACCTGTTCATCTCGGTGGACGTACCGGTCGTCGAGCGCCTCAATAATTCCGCCGAGGTGCTTCGTCGCTCCAAGCATGTGGTGTGCTTCGATCATCATCCGGCGCGCGAGGAGTTTGCCGAGCTGAGCCTGAGGCGCGTCGATGCCGCGGCCTGCGCCATGATCATCGACCGCTTTTTGGACAATTGCGGCATTGTCGCACGTGATGGCGTTGCGACCTGCCTGCTGTGTGGCTTGGTTACCGATACCGGCCGTTTTCAGTACCAAAACGCCGATGCCGCCGCGTTCCATGCGGCCTCGCGCCTGGTGGCGCACGGTGCCGATCCGGCGCGCGTTGCGCTCGAGGTCTACCAGAGCATGCGCGTTGAGTTTTTGCACCTCAAGTCCATTGTCATGGGTCGCATTAAGACGGTCGCGCATGGGCGCGTGGCGTATAGCTATGCCTACCAGAGCGACCTTGAGGCCTGCGGTGTCACCTCGGACGAGTGCGACGGCCTGGTCGATGTGGTGCGTTCGGTGATGGGCGTCGAGGTCTGCATGTTCTTAAAGGGCATTGAGGGCGATACCAAGGTGCGTGGCAACCTGCGCTCCAAGGGCGACCTCGATGTGTCCGAGATTGCTGCCAACTTTGGCGGTGGCGGGCATCATGCCGCCGCCGGCTTTTCCAACAACGGAACAATTCGCGAGACGCTCGCCGTGGCACTTCCCATGCTGGCCGAGCTGGTGGGGGAGGATCCCGCTTCGGTGACCGTCGAGCTCTAACTTATTGGATGGTACATGGCTCGTCGAACGCCTTCTCAATTGAATATGCTGCTCGCCGTCGATAAGCCGGTGGGCTGCACGTCCCATGACGTGGTCTCGCAATGCCGACGCGCCCTCCATGAGCGGCGCGTCGGCCATGCCGGTACGCTCGACCCCATGGCATCGGGTGTCATGGTTGTGGGCGTGGGTCAGGCCACCCGTCTGCTGGGCATGCTCACGCTCGATACCAAAAGCTACGTCGCCGATATTTCGTTTGGCGCCGAGACGAATACCGATGATGCGGAGGGCGAGGCGGTCCGCACGGTGGCTGTTGCCAACGAGCTCCGCGATCCTGCCTATGCGCGTGAGCAATTGGCCTCCATGCTGGGTCCGCAGATGCAGGTGCCGCCGGCGTTTTCGGCTATCTCGGTCAATGGCGTTCGTGCCTACAAGTCTGCTCGCGAGGGCAATGCGGTGGACCTACCTCCGCGTCCCGTCGAGGTCTATGCCGCCGACCTGATCGCCGTGGGCGGCGAAGGTGATACGTGCGTGTGGACCGTGGCGTTCTCGGTGAGCAAGGGAACCTATATCCGAGCGCTCGCTCGCGACCTGGGCCGCGCCTGCGAGAGCGCCGCGCACATTTCCGCGCTGCGCCGCACGGCCTCCGGTATTGTTTCCGTTGGCGCCTGTCATGCGGTTGAGGAGCTTTCTCCCGAGTCCGCGGCGGGGTTTGCACTGGATCCCATTGCGGCCCTGGGCGCTACGCGTGTTGACTTGCCGGGCAATCTTGCCGACGACCTGCTCTGCGGCCGTCGCATTCCCGTTGAGCATGCGCTTGCCGATTTCTATGCCTCGAAGGCGCCGTTTGCGTTGGTGCTCGATGGGGGACTCAAGGCGCTCGCCCGTATTGAGGGTGGCCGCTTTGTCATGGAGCACGTATTTCCTCAGGCAATCGGCGGTGTTCGATGATGTTGTCCGCTCGCGAGCTCGCGCGTATTTTTTTCGTGGGCGGGTCGGACGAGGCTCGCATCGTTGCTGCCGATGCGTTTGATGAGTTCGAGCACCTGGGTGCCGCATCGATTGCCATCGGTGTGTTCGACGGCGTGCACCGTGGACACCAGGAGCTCATTACGGCGCTTGTCCGTGATGCCCGTGCCCATGGCTGTAAGGCGGTCGTGGTTACCTTCGATCCCGACCCGGACGTTGTGGTGAGCTCTTCGCCCGCTCAAAAATTGATGACGACGGCCGACCGTCTGCATGCCCTGGCTCAAACTGGGGTCGATGCGGTGGTGGCCGTTCCCTTTACGCCTGAGGTTGCGGCGCTTGACCATGTTGATTTTCTCTCGCTGGTGTCGCGTCTGGTCGACATTCGATCGATTCGCGTTGGCAGTGACTTTAGGCTGGGTCGTGGCGGTGCTTCTGGTGTTGCCGAGATGCGCGCCTGGGGTGCCGAGCACGGCGTTGACGTGTACGGTCACGACCTGCTTTGCGAGGGCGGTGAGGCCATTTGCGCCACCCGTATCCGTCATGAGCTCGGACAGGGCCATGTGGAGCTTGCTGCTGAGTTACTCGGCCGCCCGTATATGGTGCGTGGCGGTGTTATTCGCGGCCGTCACGAGGGTTCTGGCATGGGCTTTCCCACGGCAAACCTGCAGGTTCCCGACGGCATTCAGGTGCCTGCCGATGGCGTGTATGAGGGTCTGGTGCTGGTCGATGACACCGTGTGGCCCGCTGCCGTTAACGTCGGACTGCCGCCGACGTATGCCGACGATGCGGCATCTGCACATCTTGAGGCTAACTTAATTGGTTATACGGGCGACCTGTACGGCGCTTCCGTTTCGCTTGCGTTTACGCGCTGGCTGCGTCCCTCGCGTGTGTTCGATTCGCTGGATGAGTTGATCGCGACCGTCGAGGGTAATATCGAGGACATTCGTCATAACTTGGGTGAGCAGGGGGTGAGCATCCGTGATTAGTGATGAGGAAAAAGACCAGGTACGCGCTGCGTCCGACCTCGTTGCCATCGTGCAGGAAACGGTTGAGCTCAAGCCCCGCGGCCATGAGTTTTGGGGCTGCTGCCCCTTCCATGGCGAAAAGACGCCGTCCTTCCACATTATTCCCGCCACGCAGGTGTGGCATTGCTTTGGCTGCGGCGAGGGTGGCGACGTCTTCACCTATATCATGAAGCGCGAGAACCTGAGCTTTCCCGAGTCAATCCGTTATTTGGCCGATCGCGCAGGTATTGAGCTGCACGACACCGGAGATCGCCGCGAGCGCGGTACTAAGCGTGCCCGCATCTACGATCTGTGCGCCGAGACCGCCCAGTTCTACCACACCATGCTTATGCGCGGTAAGGACGGTCGTCCGCGCGAGTACTTTGCCAGCCGCGGCATGGGTGGCGACGTCTGCCGCCGCTACTACCTGGGCTTTGCACCAGGCCGTAACGCGCTGGTGTCGCACCTGTCCCAGGCGGGTTTTACCCCGCAGGAGATGATCGACGCCAATGTTGCCGTGAGCCGCGGGCGCGGGCAGCTTGCCGACCGCTTCTACGACCGTGTGATGTTCCCCATCTTTGACGAGCAGGGTCACAACATTGCCTTTGGCGGTCGCATTATGGGCGACGGCCAGCCTAAGTACCTCAACACCGCCGAGACGAGCGTGTTTCATAAAAAGCGAAACCTCTACGGTTTTAATTGGGCCAAGGAGTTTATCGTCGCGCAGGATACCGCCATCGTGGTGGAGGGCTATACCGATTGCATCGCCTGCTGGGAGGCGGGGATTAAAAACGTTGTCGCCACGCTGGGCACCGCGCTCACGGAGCATCATGTAAAGACGCTCACCCGCTTTGCCAAGCGCATCGTGTATATGTTCGATGGCGATGCCGCGGGCCAGAAGGCCGCCCGCCGCGCGATTCAGTTTATCGAGCAGGATTCGATGGACCTGCGCTGCGTGGTACTGCCCGACGGCAACGACCCTATGGAGTTTATTACGGCGCACGGCGGCCAGGAGCTGCAGGCGCGCATCGACGCGGCCGAGCCGCTCATGGACTTTGTCTACCGTTCGCTGCAGGAGTCGAGCGACATCACCACGCCGGGCGGTCGCGCCAAGGCGCTCGAGGATGCGCTGACGCTCATCTATCCGCTGCGCGATAGCTATATGATCGACACGTACTTTATCCAGATTGCCGACCTGCTGGGTTTGGATCTGGAGACCGTGCGCGCGAGCTCGGGCCGTGTGTTTCGCGATGTCGCCAAGCGCGAGGATGCGGAACGACGTCGTGAGCAGAACTATGAGCGCCAGCGGGCACAGGCTGAGCGGTCCGGTAGCGCGGGCGGTCGGGCGTCGGGTTCTCGCGATGCCGGTCGCGGTGCTTGGGCATCGGGCGCGACGCCGCCGGTGTCCGCGCCGGTCGAAGAAGAGCCGTACGACTACGTCCCGCTCGATGCCTACGATGCCGCGCCCGTGGAGGTTGTCGACGACCTGCCGCCGATCGATGTGCCTGATGGTATGGGCTCTGTTCCTGTGCCTGATGGTTCGGACGCACCGGCTACGGCGGCGCCGATGGTTCTTACCGATCTTGAACGCAAGTCCTTGGCGGGGGAGCGTGAACTGCTGACCATGCTCACGAGCTACCCCGACCTGTTCCGCACGTATGCCGATCGCATCTGCTCCATCGAGTGGGTTGACCCACGTCACGAGTCCATCGCATGGGCCGTTCTGGCAACGCCACCGGGAACCGATCCTGCAGCCTGCATGGATGCGGCGCGCTCGGTGTGTCCCGAGGCGGCAACGCTTGTGAGTGCCGGGCGCATCTCGGCGACGAGCAAGCACCCCACCGAGACGAACATCGTGTTTATGCTCGATACGCTTGAGCTCTACACCATCAAACGCCGCATGCGTGCCGCACAGGCCAAGCTGCGCCAGGACCGTTCGCTCGATGATGAGGCCCGTCGCGCGCTAACCATGCAGGCCGCGCAGGATTCGCAGCGTCAGCGCGAACTGCAAAAGTCAATCGGCGGCGTGGCGGATCCGTTCCGTTTGATTGGCCTGGAGGCCGCAGGCACCGAACAAGCCTAGATGTTGTGGTCAACCAGCGTATTCTCGCCTATATCCAGCCCTCTTTTTGGGTATAGACGTCAATGTGTGTGCTAAAGTATTGAGTCCTGTGGACTATGAAGGGAGAATCTGTGCCAAAAAAGACTGAGAGCACGGGTACTGGGCTGGAATCCTACGTTGCAAAGCTTATGGGCAACGGCTCAAACAGGACTTCGGTAACCGAGGACGAGATTCAGGTCGCCCTGAAGGATATCGATGTTTCTGACGAGCAGCTCACCGCGGTGTATTCCGCGCTGCGCAACAGCGGCATCCAGATTATCTCCGCGAGCGGTAACGACGACGCCCCCATGGACGTCGACGATGACGATAACGATACCGATACCGACGATTTCGATGACGACGACGAGCACGATTCCGGCTCGCTCGACGATCACGAGCTCAAGATGGCCCGTCAGGCCGACGCCGAGATGGGTTCTTCCAAGAGCAAGAAGAAGCGCACCGTGCGCACGTCCCGTTCACGCTCTCGCGTGCGCGGCATCGATGCCTCCACGGTGATGCTGACCGGCGACCCGGTCCGTATGTACCTCAAGGAGATCGGCAAGGTCGACCTGCTGACCGCCTCCGAAGAGGTCGATCTGGCCATGAAGATTGAGGCCGGTCTTGAGGCCACCGAGAAGCTCGAGGCTGCCGAGGCAGGCGAGCTCGAGCTCACGCGTACCGAAATGCGTCGTCTTACGCGCATTGAGAACGTGGGTCTCGAAGCCAAGCAGGCACTCATCAGCGCAAACCTGCGTCTGGTCGTCTCCATCGCCAAGCGCTATGTCGGTCGCGGCATGCTGTTCCTGGACCTTATTCAGGAGGGCAACCTCGGTCTGATCCGCGCCGTCGAGAAGTTCGACTACCAGAAGGGCTTTAAGTTCTCCACGTACGCCACGTGGTGGATCCGTCAGGCTATTACGCGCGCTATCGCCGACCAGGCCCGTACCATCCGTATTCCCGTGCACATGGTCGAGACCATCAACAAGCTCGTCCGTGTGCAGCGCCAGCTCCTTCAGGACCTGGGTCGCGACCCGACCCCCGAGGAGATCGGTGCCGAGATGGACATGAGCGCCGACCGCGTCCGCGAGATCCAGAAGATCTCGCAGGAGCCTGTGTCGCTCGAGACCCCCATCGGCGAGGAAGAGGATTCCCAGCTGGGCGACTTCATCGAGGACTCCCAGGCCATCGTTCCGCCCGATGCGGCCAGCTTCTCCATGCTGCAGGAGCAGCTCACCCAGGTGCTCGATTCGCTTGCCGATCGTGAGCGCAAGGTTATCGAGCTGCGCTTTGGCCTTGTCGACGGACATCCCCGTACGCTCGAGGAAGTCGGCCGCGAGTTTGGCGTCACGCGCGAGCGCATCCGCCAGATCGAGTCCAAGACCCTGGCCAAGCTCCGCCACCCGAGCCGCAGCAGCAAGCTCAAGGACTATATCGAAAGCTAGTCAAGCAAGAGGCGCCCTCAAGCACATTCGCTTGGGGGCGCTTTCATGTAGTCGTTGGGGACGTTCTTGAATGACTAGTCGTTTAAGAACGTCCCCAATGACTGGATCGGAAAATTTCTTAAAAAAGTTCTTGCCCTGAGCTGATTCGTCCGTATAATAAACTTCGTTGCTTGAGAGCACGCACCTATTCCTCGGTAGCTCAATGGTAGAGCACGCGGCTGTTAACCGCGCTGTTGTAGGTTCGAGTCCTACCCGGGGAGCCAGAATTTTCCAGCCCTTTCTGTTGGGCTATAAATTCCTCGGTAGCTCAATGGTAGAGCACGCGGCTGTTAACCGCGCTGTTGTAGGTTCGAGTCCTACCCGGGGAGCCAGGTTGTAAAACCCGTCGCTTATGCGGCGGGTTTTTTCTTGCCGCGATCGCCTGGCTCGAACGTTACCGTATCAACATTTCGTGTCGAGGATGTAATCCCGAGGCCCGCCACCTCAACATGGCGCGGTCGTTGTAGAATATTGCAATGATTGCTCCCACGACATGGTGCCGCGAGCACCAGATAAGGAGATTCTTGTGTCTGAGACCATTAACGGCAGCCTGAGCGTCTCGAACGACGTTATTGCCGATATTGCCGGTTATGCCGCGATGACGTGCTATGGCGTTGTCGGTATGGCTGAGCAGCTCCAGGGCGCCGAGAGCGTGCGCCTGCTTGCCGGTCAGCGCCTCCGCAAGGGCGTGCTTGTCTCCGCCGACGAGAACGGCCTTACGGTCGATCTTCACGTCGTGCTCGAGAACGGCGTCAACATGAAGTCCGTCTGCCACAATCTTTCGAGCTCCGTTGCCTTCACCCTGCAGGAGATCGCCCAGATCGATCCCGCCAGCCTTAAGATCGGCATCCATATCGACGCGCTCAAGAGCCGTCTGAACTAGCATCCGAAAACGGAGATTCAAATACCCATGATTGCAAAGACCATTCGCACCTGTTTTCCGATCGCTGCGGCTGCCGTTTCCGACAAGGCCGAGGAGATCAACAAGCTCAACGTCTTCCCCGTACCCGACGGCGACACTGGTACCAACATGTCGCTCACGCTCGCCTCGGTGACCAAGGAGCTCTCCGCTCTTCCTGCCGACGCCGACATGGAAGCCATCGCCGGCGCCATCACCCACGGCTCCCTCATGGGCGCTCGCGGTAACTCCGGCGTTATTACCTCGCAGATTCTTCGCGGCGTGGCCGAGGGCCTTGTCTCTGCCGATGAGCCCATTACGTCCGC